>JAPKGY010000847.1 GCA_026647385.1 Phycisphaerae bacterium
ACAGTTCGACGATGCGCGCGGCGAGCCGCTGCCCGTTGCCGGCGTCGACCACCCGCGTCGGGTCGATCGACGCCGGGAGCGAGCCCGTCACCGTGCAGTCCGGCAGGTAGAGCAGGTGGTCGATGTCCAGCCGTTGCCGTTGTCCGTTACAAGCAGGTTGCCGGCCTCGAGGCAGGGCACCGGTTGACAGCCGATGTCGGCCAGCCGTCGCTCGCAAAGAGGCAGGGCGAACGGCAGGACTTCCACCGGCAATCTGCCGCGTGTTCCCAACCGCGGAACGAGCTTTTCGTCTCCAACTATAATGATAAGTCTGCGGGAGGAGGCGGCCACGATCTTCTCTCGGACGAAAGCCCGGCCATAGCCCTTGATCAGGTCCAGGTTGGGGTCCACCTCGTCCGCGCCGTCGACGGTCAGGTCCAGAACGTCCGCTTCGGCCAGGGAGAGCAAGGGGATGTTCTGTTGCCGGGCCAGACGCTCGGTCTCCTCCGAGGTCGGCACTCCCTGGACGCGTAAATCGCCGTGTCGGACGCGCTGGCCGAGGGCCGTGACGAAGGCGCGAGCGGCGCGTCCCGATCCCAGGCCGATGCGCGACTCGTTCGGCACCAACTCTAGCGCCCTGTCGATGATCGTGGTCATGAGAGACCCACCCGGGCAATTGGATCTGCCCGGTACCGGCTTTGCCGAGCAGAGTCCCGACCGATCCCTGCGCGCCTGTGCCCGCCGGTGCTCCCTGGGGGCCGACAGAATTGCGTTCTCAGGCCGTCCATGCCGGTTTGCGCCTGAGGGTTCCGGTCAACGAGGAGGGGTATAGCAAGCGGCGTGCCAAGCGTCGCCCGGAGCCTCGCACCTGCGATAAACACTGATTCAGAAACTTCTTATGTGCTGCGGAGCTGGGGCTAGGGCATGCTTGGAGGGGAGAAAGAGCCCCGAAATACCGGGGGCCCGGCCCGTTATTTCGTGCTAGAATCCGGGTTGTGATCGACGTCGGCTTCCGAATCCTGAGTTTGCGAGCATATAGGGGCGGTATCGGTTCGCGGCATCCGAGGGCGGTGCGGGTGCCTGCGAACCAGTACCGGATGGTGTCCGCGGATGAAAGCCACCCTGGATATCTCCATCCTGGTCGTCAACGTTGCGATGATGCTGGCGGTCGGCATGGAGCTTGAAAGCCGGCACTTCGCCGAACTTGCCCGCCGAAGGCGAGTGTTGCCGGGGGCGTTGATCGGGCAGATGGTGCTGCTGCCGGTGATCGGGTGGTCGGTTGTTCGGGTGATGGGCCTTCCACCGCATCTGAGCGCAGCCATCCTGTTGATGGCTGCATGTCCGGTGGGCGATATCGCGAACTTCTACACGGTCCTCGCGCGAGCGAACACGGCGCTATCCGTCGCGGTGAACACTCTCTCCTGCCTGCTGGCAGCCCTGACGATGGCCGGTGTCTTTGATCTCTACGCCCGCCTGGCGGGGGAGCGCTTCGTGTTCGCCGCTCCGAGCCTTCAACTGGTGACCCGCATCCTGCTGATGACGGCGGTGCCGGTTGTCGTCGGAATGATCCTGCGGCGGCTCGTTCCCCGCCTGGTGGCGAGAATGGCTTCCGTCATTCAGACTGCGTGCATTTTCGGAATCGCGGGAGTTGTCGCCATGATTCTGGTCGTCCAGGCGGATCTGCTGGCGGCCGAGTGGAAGCTCGCTGCGGCGGCCAGTTTCGCCTTGATGGCTGCCGCCATGGTCACGGGGTGGGTGATGAGCGCCTTGATGGGGTTGCCGAAGACCGACCGAATGACGTTCGCGGTGGTTTTTTCGGTGCGAAATGTGGCTCTGGCCATGGCTGTGGCGATCACCCTCCTTGGACGAGTCGACTATGCCGCCTTCGCCGTGGTCTACTTTCTGACCGAGGTTCCGCTGCTTCTAGGCGTGGTGGCGATTCACCGCCGGCGTCAGCCGCGAAGTGTGTCGCTCCCTTGTATGGGGATCGCCCGATGATCCAATCCGACATTCAACGGGACGTGCGACTGGGGGGCAGCGGGGAGCAGATCGAAATGCTGCTGATCGAGCTGTCGTCGCGGTTCATCAGCCTGCCTTCCGACCGGGTGGACCGCGAAATTGAGGACGCCCAGCGCCGGATATGCGAACGCCTGGGTCTCGATCGCTCTTCGCTGTGGCAACAAAGGGAGGAGGACCCGGATACGCTGGTGCTCACTCACCTCTACCAGGATCCGGACATGCCGCGGCCAGTCGTGTCGGCCGATGCGAGAACACTGGTCCCGTGGTTGTTGAAGCAGGTGCAG
>JAPKGY010000848.1 GCA_026647385.1 Phycisphaerae bacterium
ACGACGATCGGCCAGCACCCGCAGTCGAACACCGTAGCTTCGGGCGGGACCGCCACCTTCACGGTGTCGGCCACCGGCGATGGAACGCTGGGTTATCGGTGGCAGAAGAACAGCGTCAACCTCGCCAACGGCGGGCATTACTCCGGGGTGACGACAGCCACCTTGACGGTTTCCAATGCCGACAGCACTGATGTGGCCAATTACCGTTGCGTGGTCAGCGGCGGGTGCGGAAGCGCGACGTCGAATCAGGCGGCGCTGAGCGTCGGCGCGCCGCCGGTCCCCGGCGATTTCGACCACGACGGGGACGTGGACATGGCGGACTTCGCGCACCTGCAGGCTTGCCTGGACGCCCCGGGAGGCCCTCCGGCGATTCCGAATTGCGCGGACGCTGACCTGGACGACGACGGGTTCGGGGCGGTGACCCGTGAGGACGTGGTCATCTTCGTGCGGTGCATGAGCGGGCCGGAGATCCCGGGCGATCCGCACTGCGCGAACTGAGGAGAGATGATACCGAAACGCCGACGTGGGATCGGGTCGAGCGTCGAAGGCGATCGTATGGATTGCTGGATGGTTGGGTGGACCGGGCTCACAGAGCCCGGCTCGGATTGTGGGGTTCGGAGCGGATCGCCGGGCGCGGAGCGGGTCACGGCGCGCGGTTCGGATCGTGGAGTGCGGCGATGATCGCGGCGCCCGGCTCGGATTGTGGGGTTCGGTTTGGATCAGGGTGCTGGCACTGCTTTTGGCTTGCGCCAGGTAACGTTGGAACTGCTTTGGGCTTGCGCCAGGTGACTTCGGGTTCGCGCCAGGTGACTTCGGGTTCGCGCCAGGTGATTCGGCCCTCGCGTTCGCGGAGGTCGAGGTAGACACTCGCGTGCTCAAACTCGCGCGTGTAGGTGTATCCGTTTCGGAGGGCGGGTCCCCGCGGCGGCCCGAGCGGCTTGTGGAACTCGGGATAGTCAGGGTCCCACAACCGCCGATCGTCGGCGGCGTTGCGCGAGTACTGGTATCCCAGATACGATCGCTCGCCGGCACAGATCAGAAACAGGGCGATCTTGTATTCCCGGTCGGCGTACAGTTCGTCGAAATCAATCGCCTCTCCCTTTGCGGATCTGCTTTTAACATCCGCGACGTCGTTTTGATCGAACTGCCCGGGGAACAAGGTAAGAAAGATGAGCTTGCCCTCGGCGCCGGCCTGCTGGACGGCATCTATCCCCCTGGCCACCCATTCCTCGCGCGGCAGGACCGTCCGGCCGGGCAACCTCATAGGCTCCTCGAACGCCTCCAGATACGAGCCGTCGTAGTAGGCGCGAAGAATGGCAAGTCCCGCGTCCTCGTGGATCGCCCGCAGGCAGTTACCGATCAGGAGGCCCCTTCCCTCGCACCGGGCCCGCGTATCTCGCATCATCCGGTGGAACGCATTTGTGTAATCCTCGTGTTCTTTCGGCGAAAGTGCATCGATGATCGGTTGATAGAAGTACACCTTGGTGATCGCATCGATCAGGATACCGTCGAAACCGGGCGTGCCGAGAAGCCTGTGTACGTCGCCGATCCACCACTCTCTCATGGCTGCGTTCCGCAGATCGTGTACCGGTCGCCGATTGTTGTGCATGGCCGGCCGACCCTGTGAATCGTAGATAAACCAGTCGGGGTGTGTTTTGAAGATGGCGGGGTCGGCATGCCAGTCGTAGTGGACGACGATGTTCTTGTAGCCGATGACGATCGCGCGGGGATTGTGTTTCTTGATTTTCAAGGCGATATTGTCCGTACCCTTTCGCCACGGGATGCCGTCCGGGATCATGGTTTGGATCAGCGAGTACTTCGCGACGACTGCGACATCCTGCTCGGTGAACGGCTTGTTCTTCCAGATGCAGATGCCGCGGGGAATCGTTGCCCAGGGGGACGCAGCCGGCCGAGGGCCCTGACAGGCGAGGTTGCAGACAAGCGCCGACCACGCCATGGCCGCCAGGAGGATAACACGGACAATGCGATTCCTGTGACCGTTCATCATCACCTCCAAGGAGCCACGGCCATCCCATGACGGGTGCATCCGGTCTGCTCATTTCGACCGATCGCATCCGTTGGAACACCGTGATTCCACAGGATCGCGGGCTTGGGCGCGCGTCGCCACGGCGACCTGAAGCCCGCGACTGGACGGCCCGCCGGTCAGGTCGAGTGCCTCAACAAATCCCGCCGGCGGCGTTGGCGGCTTCGACCATGCTTTGACAGGCGCGGTGTAAATTCGGCGATTCGCCGATGATGCGGATCACATCCTTTTCATTG
>JAPKGY010000849.1 GCA_026647385.1 Phycisphaerae bacterium
TGAGCGATCTGGCGAAGCAATATCCCGATCTGTTCGAGTACGACAAGGACAAAGGTGCCCTGCGCTGGAAGGCGGACCTGCTGTTCCCGCTGGGCAGCGACGAACTGGCTTCCGCCGACGAACGGATCATGGAGGCGATGAAGAAGTTCGCGGAGATCGTCAATTCGTCCGCGGCGGCGGGCTTCGACGTCATCGTCGTCGGGCACACCTGCACGACGCCGATCGCCAAGCCGGAGACGAAGGCGAAGTTCCCGACGAACTGGCATCTGTCGGCGGGGCGGGCGATCCGGATCATGGAACTGCTGGGCAGCAACGGCGTGGCCATGACCCGCATGGGCGTCATGGGCTACGGCGAGTACCGCCCGATCGCCGACAACGGATCAAAGGAAGGCAAGGCCAAGAACCGCCGCGTCGAGATCTACCTGGTGAAGAAGGGCACCGTGCAGTCGATGAGCATGAACATCCTGCGCGCTGCGGAGCAGGATATCGTCTACCTGCCGGCCACCGGCGGACAGACCGGTTCCTGATCGCCGGATTCAGATGATCAGCGCGAAAGGGCGTCCCGAAAGCCAGGGACGCCCTTTTGTCATGATATCCAACTAACCGATTCTGGGATGAAAGAGCCGCGGGCTTCGATGGATACAATCGGTCAGTTTGAGTTATAGTGCCTGCACAGGACCCGGCCGCGTTTGGACGAGGGAGGGAATCCATGGCCCGATCCAAAAAGCAGTCGAGATCGGCTCCGGCGGCACCCGGCGCCGGCGGCGGCCCCGTACGCGTCGGGCTGGTCGCGGATGCGCATTACGCCGACAAGGCGGATCGGAAGGATCGCTGTTACCGCTGGTCGCTTCCCAAGGTGCAGCAGGCCGTCGAACACTTCAGCCGCACCGGCGTTGATTTTGTCGTCGAGGTCGGCGACCTCATCGACTCCGGCGCTTCGATCGACGAGGAAACCGGCCTTGCCCGGCGGATCAACAAGGAACTTCGGGTTTTCAAGGGCGACCGGCATTACGTCCTGGGCAACCACTGCGTCTCGCTGCTGACCAAGAACGAGTTTCTGCGGGCCTGCGACGGCGGCGATCCGTACTACGCGTTCGACCACAAGGGAGTCTGCTTCATCATCCTCGATGCCTGCTACCGCCCCGACGAACAGCCGTATGGCCGCAACAACTTCGACTGGCGCGAAGCCTGCATCCCGCGGGCAGAGTGCGAGTGGTTGAGCGGTGCACTCGACCGCACGAGGAGCAAGGCGATCGTATTCATCCACCAACGCGTCGACGTAGGCGACGATTACGGTTTGGCCAATGGCCAGGTCGTTCGCGACATTCTCGAGCGATCGGGCAAGGTGTCGGCCGTCATCCAGGGCCACTATCATCCCGGCGACTACCGCAAGATCGGCCCGATCCACTACATCACGCTGTCGGCGATGGTCACCGGCCCGGGGCTCGACAGCAACGCGTACGCCATTCTGGAGGTTCGGCCCGACGGGTCGGCGGATCTCGCGGGTTTCGGCCGACAGAAGTCCTATACTCTGGAATAGCGTGCGGCAACGGACTCGGGCTGCGCGGCCGGCGCTGCATCCGCCCGCGACACCGGCCTTGCTTTCCCAGGGGTACCATGACGGATCCGCGTATCACACTGGCCTGGGCCCTGCCGCTGCTGGCGGCGTGCGGATGCATGCGCCCCGTTCTGACGGCGGAGGACGTCGTCGTCCGGCCTGACGGGATGGCGGTGCTTGTCGCGCACCTCGAAGGCGAGACCTGGCCCGGCCTGCGCAAGGATCTCCGCGGAGAGGTCCGGTTCTTCGCCGATCAGGTACCGCTGGGCGAAGCCTTCGCCCAGGAAGGTGAGGCGGCGCTCGAATGCCCGTTGCCCCACTCCGCGAACCGCTATCTTGCGCGGAGTTCGTTCCTCGGGTTTCGCCAGCAGGCGACGGGCCGGGTGTTCCGCTGGCGAGCGGACCGCCCGGTTCTGGTGGTCGACATCGATGATACGATCTGCGACACGGACCGCGATGACGTCATCTTCAAGAAGCGCGACCTGGACTCCTCGCCCATCGGCAAGTCGCAACCGATTCTCTCCCATCTGGCGGGCTCGTTTCAGATCGCGTATCTCACCGCCCGGCCACGATTCCTGTTCGAGAAAACGCGGATCTGGCTATCCGATCAGCGGTTCCCCCCCGGACCGGTGTTCGTCGCTCCCGGATTGCGGCGAATGGTGCGTGCCAGGCATTACAAGACGGCTGCCCTGCAAAAGCTCCGGTCTCTCTGGCCTAACGT
>JAPKGY010000085.1 GCA_026647385.1 Phycisphaerae bacterium
GTAGTGAACGCGAGGATTGTCCGGCGGGCCCTCCTCGTAGCGGTCGATGCGGATCCAATGCATCGCCCGGCCGCGGGCGACCTGCTCCCGCCCGACGATCGGAATGTTGTTCTCCGCCTGGCACGCCGCCACGCAGGACGTGCAGCCGATGCAGCGATTCAGATCGATGCCCATCGCCCACTTGTGGCCCTTCGAAAAGTCCCAGGGCTGGCCGTAGATTTGCGTCATCTCCGGTATGTGCCAGCGGTGCTTCACGAAGCCGGGGTCCCGGCGGTACTCCTCCAGCGTGCCGTCCAGCACGATCGGCCGATCCTCGGTATGGAACGTCGTTTGCGTCCGCACGATCGCGCGAAAGCCCGAGGACTTCACCACGCGGGCCCGGAACGCCAGGTGCGGCCGGGCCGAATCCTCCCGACCCAGCAACACCGCGACGTTGGCCCCGCCGGCTTCGATCGCGATCGCCCCGCCCGCGGTTCGGCCATGACCCAGCGTCAGCCCGATCACGCCGTCCGCGTTCCCCGGCTGAATCTGCGCGGGCAACTCGACCGACCGATCGCCCACCTGGACCTTCACCAAGTCGCCTTCGACGACGCCGAGTTGCACGGCCGTGCCCCGGCTCATCGCAGCCACGTTGTCCCAAACCACCTTGTTGACCGATTCCGGTATTTCCTGCAGCCAGCCGTTGTTGGCGAATCGGCCGTCATAGATCGCGTGGTGCGGGCGAATCAGGACTTCGTGCTCGCCGACCTCGATTGACTCATGGGCCATCTGCTCAGCCACGGCCCGGTTCAGCGGAGGCGCCGGGATGCGGACGGAATCGAACCGCCCGCCGCGGCGCAACAGTTCCGCCCAGTCGCCCGCCTCGCTGTTGTTACGCCTCACGAAATCGTGGAAATCCGCGACCGCCGCCATCGGATCGCCCGGCCCGGCCAAGCCCCGCGACCAGGTCAACAGAGACTCGGCATCCTGACGCGAGCCGAACAGCGGCGAGAGCACCGGCTGGCAGAGGCTCAGCAGGCCGGGGCGCGGCATCGCATCGTTCCACGTCTCGAGATTGTGGGCGCTCGGCAGCGCGATCACGCAGGCCCGGGCGGTCTCGTCCGGATGAAGGCTGTGGGCCACCGACAACTTCGCCTTGCCGATCAGCGATTGGAAATCGCCGTTGGGCCAGTCGTACACCGGATTCACGCCCAGCAGAATCAGCACGTCGACTCCGTCCGCCAGGACCCGCTCAGCCTCGTCGATCGCCGTGATCGGCAGCCACTGGGGCGAAGGATTCCATTCCAGCGTATGGCCGGGTGCTTCGAGGTCCTCGTTCAACAGGGCGACCGCGGCGTGCAGCGAAGCCGGCAGATGCGGACCCGCCACCACGACCGACCGTTGCTTGTTCGCCCTCAGCTCCCGGGCACAATCCATCAGGATATCGCCCGGAAGCCGATGCCGGTCCGCCAGATCGTCCAGCATCCGCTCATCGCCCGCCACGCCCGCCCGAAGCGCAGCCACAACCTCCGGCAAAACCGAAGGCCGAACCGGTATCCGGGCGTCCGCGTTCGAACCGGTCAGCGTGGCCAAGGATTCAAACGCGTAGAATCGCGACAGATCGGCTTCCTGGTGCCGAGCATCCTGCACCTCGCGGGCGTCGCAGTATTCCCGAATCTGATCGAGCACCACCCCATCGTCGCCGAGGAAATCCGAATCGATGCTCACGATCCGCCGCGCCTTCTGGAGCCGCAACTCCCACCGACCGGGCTGGCCGTGAATCTTCTCCCACACCCCCCGACGCGGCTCATCGTGTACGGTCTCGTGTACGATGTGCCGCCCGTTCGGGAAGCGCGACAGAAACTGGTGTATGAGCTTCCGTTCGCTCGGCCCAAGCGTCGCCCGCGTCATCAACACGACCGACGACGCGGCCTTCAACGCCTCGACGATCCGCCGATCGGCCTGTGCCCAGGAAGCATCGTGGCCCTCGACGCGCGGAGCCCGAAGCCGATCCGGGTCGTACAGCGACAGGATGGCAGCCTGCATGGCCGAGGTGGAGCGAATCCGGCTGACCGGATGGTCCGGGTTGCCGTCGACCTTGACCGGTCTGCCGTCCACCGTCTTGACCATCAGCCCGTACGGATAAGGCCCGTCGGTCCACGTCGAGGAGTAATACAGCGGCTGTCCGGGATGTTCGTATTCCTTGCGGTCCACCCGGCTGATGATCTGACGCTTGGGCTTGCGATCGCAGCCCGGCACCCCCGCCGCCAGCGCGGCTGACGCCCCAAGGATCGCCTTGAGCAGACTCCGCCGGCCCGGATTCTCCGGAGGGGTCAGGTTCTCCACACCCGCCGGCAAGGCCGACTCCTTGAGTCGCTGGATGACCTCGAGACTGTGATATCGTCGGTTGCCGTCCATCTGACCATCCATCAGCGATGACACGTGGCACAATTCACCGGTGCATGCGACGTCCGCCCTTCCCGGGCGGCCCGCTCGTGGACCGCCGGCGGGTCTTTCTCCGAAAGCGGCTGGCGGTGGCAGTCCAGGCACCAGCTCATCTTGAGACTGTTCGCCCGCCGCATGTGCTCCATGGTTTCCACCGGACCATGACAGTCCTGGCACGCCACGCCGGCGGCGAGGTGCCGACTGTGGTCGAAGTACACAAAGTCCGCCACGTCGTTCACCTTCTGCCAGGCAATCGGCGCCTTGCGGTTCCAATGATCCAGGAGAATCGCCAAGCCCGGCTTCAGATGGCCGGCTTCGTCCTTGGTCTGGACCTGCTCGTGACATTTCATGCAGGTCGACAGGGGCGGAACGGTCGCTTGCGGCCCGCGGTCCGCCTCGGTGTGGCAATAGAGACAGGGAATCTTCAGGTCCCCGGCGTGCAGCTTGTGACTGAAGGGCAGCGGCTGCTCCGGCTGGTAGCCGGTTTCCAGGTTGGAAGGCCACAGGACGTATGCCCCGAAGGTCAGACCGATCGCGCAGCTCAGCAAGAAAACGCCCACTGCGATGTATACGCGCCGCTCGAACTTACGGGTAAACAATGCCTCGCTCCTGG
Organism: Phycisphaerae bacterium; assembly: GCA_026647385.1. Taxonomy (GTDB): domain Bacteria; phylum Planctomycetota; class Phycisphaerae; order UBA1845; family PWPN01; genus JAPKGY01. The sequence continues at coordinate 3,038 of JAPKGY010000085.1, forward strand.
GCGACCCGTACGACGACCGAGGTCAGAGTCCGCTTCCGCCTCGCTCTGCCTCGGAGCGAGAGTCCATCGCCGCCGTGTCTTTGCCCTGCTGCCTTCCAGCCCCCGAACTGGCGATCTGGAGCCGAACCACCGGCGATCCGCGCGAGCCGCACCCGTGACCTTCCGAAGGGTTCCGCTCTCACAGCGGACCACCCAAAACCGGTCCGCCTTAGGGTAAGCGTCCGCGGCCGCATTGGCCACTCATCTTCGTACTTTTTTGCACAATCAGGGCCGCTTCCGGCGCATTTTCGCGAAGCAGGCCCTTGTCAGCGCCGTCACGGCGTCTCCGAGCTGCAGCGCAACGGCCTCGGTCAGCGGCGATTCCCCCGCTTTGCGGAACTCGCCTCCATCGGTAATCTGGTTTGCCCGACCCGGCCGGCGGAGTCCGCGACGGCAGTTCGCATCCGCGGGGCATACCGGGCTCCGAATGAACACGGAGGCGTCATGGCTGGTTACGCACTCCTGGCTCCCCTGTTGATCGCCACCGCGACCGCGGCGGCGCGACCCAATATCGTGCTGATCCTTGCGGACGATCTGGGCTACGGCGATCCGAAGTGCTGCAATCCCGAAAAAGGTAAAATCCCCACGCCCTCTATCGATCGCCTGGCCATCGAGGGCACCCGGTTCACCGACTGCCATTCGCCCTCGAGCGTGTGCTCGCCCACGCGCTACGGGTTGCTCACCGGTCGCTATGCCTGGCGTACCCGTCTCCAGAAGCACGTTCTGAGGCCTTACGACCCGCCGCTCATCGACCGCGACCGCCTCACGCTCCCGTCGCTGCTCCGGAAACATGGCTACACGACGGCCTGCATCGGCAAGTGGCATCTCGGCTGGGAGTGGCCTCGACGCGACGGACAGGTCGTTTTCGATCAGCCGATCGCCGAAGGCCCGACGACCCGCGGCTTTGACTACTACTTCGGCACCGACGTCCCGAACTACCCGCCCTACTGCTTCATCGAGAACGACCGGACCGCAGGCCAGCCGACCGCGATGCGGGAGAAACGCGATCTCGACGGGCCGCCCGGCCCCGAGCTGCCCGGCTGGCGACGCGACGCAATCCTGCCGACGCTTGCCCGGAAAGCGGCGGAATACATCGCCAGGCGAGCCGCGGACCGGAAACCGTTCTTCCTCTGTTTTCCTCTGACCACTCCGCACGAGCCGATCGCGCCCTCGCAGCGGTTTCGCGGCAAGAGCGGGATCAGCCCGGTCGCTGACCTCATCATGGAAACCGACTGGGCGGTCGGCCAAGTGCTCGACGCCCTCGACCGCCACGGATTGGCGGATCACACCCTCGTGATTTTCACCGCGGACAACGGACGCAGCACCTATACGGACCTCGATCCGAAAACGCTCGCCCGGGAAGGAAACACGAAAGGCCATTACCCCTGCTGGCCTTGGCGGGGCTTCAAGAGCGACGCGTGGGAAGGCGGCCACCGCGTCCCGATGATCGTGCGCTGGCCCGGCGCGGTGAAGCGCGGGACGACATGCGATGATCTCGTCTGCCTGACCGATTGGATGGCCACCACCACCGAACTGCTCGGCGACCAATTGCCGGATAACGCGGGCGAGGACAGCATCAGCTTCCTGCCGACTCTCCTCCGTCAGGAGCCGGGTCGGCGCCAGGCCGTCGTGCTGCATTCGGCGCAAGGGCGGTTCGTCATGCGCAGCGGGAAATGGAAACTGATCGTCTGCCCAGGCTCCGGCGGCTGGGCGGCGCCCCCCAGTGACGAACAGGCCGCCGAGATGGGCCTGCCGCCCATGCAGCTTTACGACCTCGGCGCCGATCCGGCGGAAACCCGCAACCTGCTGGCCGACCATCGCGACATCGAGGCACAACTGATCGACGCCCTGCAGCGTTCCATCCGACAAGGTCGAACCACCCCCGGAAAACCACAGGAAAACGACGCCCGCGTCGAGTGGCGTTACTCGCCGCGTCCAAACCAAAAAGGCGGAACAAAGCCGGGCTGAACCCATGACCGGGGGCAAGCGGGGTATCGGAATGATCGACGAACTGAAACGGCTGCTGGATCAGTTGGAAGATACGCTCGATCCCGCCGAACAGCGGGCAATTCACGAGCGCCACGCACGGGCGCTGCGATTCGAGCCGGTCGACCGGCTTCCGATCGTGATGCAATATCCGGCCCCGCCGGACGGCCAGTACCCGCCGTTCCCGCACCGCCAGGCATTCCACGATCCCCAGAAAATGCTGTTCAATGAACTCGTCCACGCTTTCGAGACGAGCATCTGCCACCACGCGAGCGTCCGCGACGATCTGCCCTTCACGATCCGAGCCAACTGCGGCACCGTCGTCATCGCCTCTCTGTTCGGCGGCCGATGGGAACAGCACAACGACGATCCCCCCTGGGCCCGTCCCTACGAGAGCCTCGACGCACTCGAGGCGGTCTTCGACCTGGACCCGCTCGATTTCACGCGAGGCCTCGGCCCGAAAGTGATCGCCATCTACCAGTTCTACAACCAGGCGATGGCTGACTATCCGAACGTGCGCCGGTGCGTGAACGTCGTCCTGCCCGACCTGCAAGGCCCATTCGACAACGCCGAGCTTCTTCGCGGAAGCGACCTCTACATGGACCTCTACGACAGGCCCGAACTCGTCCGAAAGCTGATGGAACGAATGGTCCGCGCCCAGGTCGGCTTCGCCCGGCACCTGCAAGACCTGATCGCCGAACGGTTCGACGGGTACGCCCATCAGCACGCGACGGTCCTGCCCGGGCGAATCCTGATCCGCAACGACACGCCCATCAACGTCTCAGCCGAGATGTACCGCGAACACATCGCCGGTCACGACGAGTCGGTGCTGAGCCAGATGGGGGGAGGGGGTATCCATTTCTGCGGCAAGGGCGAGCACCTGGTGCCCGAGATCCTCAAGCTTCCCTCGCTGACCGCCATCGACCTCGGCCAGCCCGAGAAAAACGACCTCGACGGGATCTACCGCCAAACGTCCGCCCGGCGAATCCCGATCATCCGTTTACGGCTCCCGGAGCAGGACCTCCTGTCCGGTTCGGCTATCCGGCGGTTCCCGACCGGGGTGTCCCTCTGTCACGCAAACCGATCGCTGAGTGAGGCCGGCAAACGGATGGCTACGCTCGAAACTTGTTTACATAGATCGATCTGATTTGTTGACCAAATCCTCCGCCCGACCTACACTCTCCTGGTGGGAGGCGCGAGGGTCTGTATGCGCTTGCCCTTTCGCGGAGTGCCCGGCCTTACTCAATTCTGGAGGGTCGCAAAATGAGGTCCTCAATCTGTTTATTAACGACGGTTGCCGTCTTGGCCGCGTGCGGTTCGAGCGCTCTGGCCGACCGGTGGTGTGCGAGTGCGAACGGGGGGAGTTGGGTCTTCTGCGACGACTTCGACCGGTATTGCGATGCCCCTCCGCCGGAGCCGGACACCTGCGCAACCGACGCAACATTGAGCGACACCGCGCTGCGAGCGGTGTGGCTTCCACAGGGTACGTGCGGAAACCTGCTGAAGATCAACGAGGGCAACAATTTCATCGAGAGCCTGCCCTACTCCGCCCGATATCCGCAGTCGGACACTCTGGACCTGGCGTACCACAAGGCTGCCCTTCCTCAACCGATGGACGGGACGGATGCCAATCCTTTGGTGCTTCGGTATGCTCTGGACACCCAGACCACCGGAACCTGGAACTACAACACCGCGATCATGGAACTGTCGTTCGGCTCCGACCACGTTCCGGCGGATTACGTTTTGAGCCCGAACTGTTTCGAATTCTGCACTACCAATCCCGGCCCGAACCGACAGTACAACATTCTGTGCCAGCAGGACTTTCCGCCCGCCAACTGCCCGCCGCCATTCACGACGCCGCGGGCCGCCATCGCGGTCGGCCTGCTCGCCTATCTGGACAACGACCCCTGCCATTGTGCCACAAGCTCACAAAGGCCTTCGAACTCGCACCTGAACTTCTTCGACGGTTTGAAGTGGCACATTCTCAAATCCAACACGTTCCCGGGCAACGGCGGGGACTTCTCGGTGCAACGGCGGTTCAACTTCATCACCGTGACCGTCAGAACGAACGACATCTTTGTCGAAATGCTCTCCACGAACCCCGACCCGGACCTGTACAGCACCGCCACCATCCCGCGGCAGTACCTGGGTCCGTTCGACTCGGTCAACTACGGGATTCCCGCGGGCTGCCTGCTGAGCGGAACCACGTACGAGTGCGTGACCCCCGGATCGGAGACCTGCCTCCAGGCGAGCGCCAATTCCGGTGCCCACGAAATAGACGGGGTCGTACTCTACGGCGGGGTCCAGGTCGCGGTCGAGGGCGCCTGCTGCGCGAACGACGCGAGCTGCACCGTCACCACGCTTCCGGACTGCCAATCGCAGGGCGGCCACTTCCAGGGGTACAACACGACCTGCGAGACCGTCACATGCTGCGCTTATCCGTTCGCGGACGGCGATCACGACGGCGATGTCGACCAGGATGATTTCGGGCTGTTCCAGGTCTGTTTCACCAACCTGGACGGGGGCGTCCCCCCCGGGTGCGAATGCTATAACCGGGACGGCGATGGCGATGTGGACGGAGCCGACTTCCAGGCGTTCAACAACTGCTGGACCGGCGCCAACATCGCCTGGAGCCCGGGCCTGACGCCGCAATGCGCTCCGTAGAACAAACCGGGCCTGAGGAACTCGGGCTGCCATGACCCGCAGGTTTGCCGGCTTCGCTTTCCCGGCATGCCTGGGTGGGGTAGGTGTTTCCTGCGCCGAGAACCGCCCGAGCGATCTCCCCGCTCCCGTGAAAAGCCGCCCCCAGCGGACAAAGATAAGCAGAGCTGAACAAGACCGTTTCCGCGAAGGCCTCCATCTCCACCGGGGCGGCCGAATCGCCGAAGAAAGCGTTGACTGATAGGGGAATTCAGCTAAGATAGATCAGGAGTCAGCTCTCGTGTAGAGGGGGCTAAGCGGAGCATTTCTTGAAACCATGTGCCTGGGGAGGGCCGCAAAAATGAGGCGTTTACTCTACGTATCGCTTGCGCTCACAGTCTTGGCTGTGGGGACGAGCGCGCTGGCCGACTGGTGCCATGACGACACCCAACTCAACGCTCAGATCTTCTGCGACGATTTCGATCGATATTGCCAGAATCCACCTCCCCCCTGGGAGAGCTGCGCGACGGGCTCGTCGAGGAGCGACGGGGCCCTTCGCAACCGATGGCCTTGGACCTCGTACAACTGGAACACCCAGAGTCTCGCCGGAACGAACTGGGTCATTGAGGAGGAACAAACGGTTTTGACAACCCCTCCTTTCGGCGGCAGACACGCGAACGGTGGTGACGAAGGCGGGAACCTCGGCCAGAACACCCGAGACCTGACCGGGGACATCCAAGCGGCGCTGAACGGCAACACCACGGTCAACGGCTCGGATGCCGAGCCGCTCGTGCTGAGGTTCGACATCACCGGAGGCCTGCAGGACGCCAACGGCATTCGCTACAGCAACGGGTATCTGGAACTGAGCCTGGGCGACGACAACGACGGGAAGGTTACCAACACGGCCCAGGCCCCGACGGACTGGGTCCTGGTGGGAGCGCCGGAGGTCGAGAGTTGCGAAAGCTGTTATGCGATCTGCCCGAGCCCGAATTTCAGCGTCCACGTGCCCTGGCCGAGCCTCTGCCAGCAGTACGAGCCGCGCACCGCGTCGCC
>JAPKGY010000850.1 GCA_026647385.1 Phycisphaerae bacterium
TATGGTCAAAGGTCATGGTTTCACAGCGCTCGACGGCTTCGCACAGGGCATCGACCGTCTGCGGACGGAAGAGTATACCCGTAGCCTTCCGGCGGATGTGCTGGAGGACGGCCGGTGAAGTCGTGGCGGGCATCGACGGCTCAATCACCGTTCTGAAGGACGCGACGCCGATCCGCGAGAGCATCCGAGAGAGCCAGCGTGGATGAGTCGCCCACGCTCCGCGGCCCGCGGGTGACGCTGCGGCCCGCCCGGCTCGAGGACGCACCCGCGCTCTTCGAGCTGGCGCGCGACCCCGCCGTCACCAAGTACCTCGCCTGGCCCTCGCCCACCTGTGTCGAGGAGACGCGGGAGCACCTGCGCCTGAGCGCCGAGCAGCAGCGCGCCCCGGGCAGTGACATCATCCACCATGAACAAACTGATCGAGCTGCTGCGTGAAGGGCAGGCGAAGGCCGCGATGGCTGCCGCGGTTGCGAAGTGACTTCCCCGGCCGCGAAGTGGACTCCCCGGTACGCAGCCTTCGGGGGCGGCGAATGCCTAATGTCTCATGCCCACTGCCCGCGGCCTACTGCCTGATTCCTGATATTCGCCGGTGGGAATCTCGCCCTTGGCGGATCGAGAGAGTCTTGAAGGGACCCACTGCGAACCGCAAACTGTATGACCACGCACGATGAAGCGGCATCGAAGAGCCGCAGGCTTTAGCGCTCGTCGCCGTGGCGACCTGCGCGCCTTGCGTTCCGAAGGACGTCTCGCGATCGCGCCCGGTTGTACGGGGATGGCGCCGTTGCTTGCACGGAGGGGGTGTCCTCGTGTAACGTCCTGGCCATGGTTCAGGAACATGCATTGCGTGCGACCCGGCGAGGGTTGTTGCGGGGTGCGACCGCGGTTGCGGCGGCGGCGATTGTCGGGGATAAGGCGGTTGCGGCGAGTCCGGCCACGAGCCCGGCCGGCCTGGACGATTCATGCCTCGGCGATCGGTTCTGGATCTGGACCCACGCGGAGGGTGTGTACGAACGCGATTACGGCCTGCCCAAGACCTCGCGCATGACGCCCGTCGAGGGGGCCGTCTATCTCGGCGTGCGGAACCTGCTCTTCATCCGTTACAAAGGCAGTCCGCCGATGCCCTTCGATCCGTACGCGATCGCGTTCCGCCCGATGAAACGGGTGATCTGGTCGCTGGTCGGGGCGAGCGGGCAGACCCAGGAGGCGGAACGGGAGCACGTTCTGCAACTGGCGGAGCGATTCCCGAACATTGTCGGCTTCGTCATGGATGACTACTTCCACCGCGACGGGACCGGTTCGTTGTCGGTGGAGCAACTCGGGGAGCTGCGCCAGCGCCTGAGGATCGCCGGCAGGAAGCGCGACCTCTACGTCGTGCTGTACGACCATCAGCTCGATCTGCCGGTTCAGGCGCATCTGGAGTATTGCGATAAGGTCACCTTCTGGACGTGGCAGGCCGGAAACCTCAAGGATCTCGAAGCGTCGTTCGAGCGTTTCGAAAAGGTCGCCCCGCGGCAGGGCAAGCTGCTGGGCTGTTATCTCTGGGACTTCGGCGGCAAGCGGCCGATGCCGTTGGATCTGATGCGAAAGCAGTGCGAGCTGGGCCGGCAATGGCTGGAGCAGGGGCGGATCGAGGGGATGATATTCCTGGCCAGCAATGTCTGCGATCTGGAACTGGAAACCGTGGAGTGGACGCGCCAATGGATCGCCGACGTCGAAGGAAAGGCGGCTCATCCCATGCGCCGGCACGGGGTCGGTTCGCGATGACGGCGGGCGCCGGCGGCTGATCGCTACTTCGCCCGTTTCGGCGAGGGCACCTGATCGAGCATTCGCTTGACGGCCAGGTCCAGCCTTTTCACGCGTTCTTCCGGCTGAGCGGACTCATCGAGCGCGCCCTGGACAATGCCGCGCCAGATCAATTCGGAGTTATTCGGATTCACGACATAGAGGGCCAATGCGCCCCGGGTGGTGTCGGAGAAGCCCACCCCGCCGTACGCGTCGCCTCGCACGGCCTGAGCCACGCGATAGTCGATCAGGAAGTCGGGGGTACGTTGGTCGGCCGGCTCGAATCCTTTGAGGGCGAGATGCTTCTCGACGCTTTTTCGGATGAGTTCGTCGACTTTTGGATTGTGCGGACGGCCTTCGCCTGTGGTGCGTGTCGCATCCGGCGCCCAGGCGTACGCCCTGGCTGTCTCTGAAAACCTCAGGCCCGGGCCCCAGTAGGAGTACACCTCCATCGCGGGTTCACAGCCGGCAATCGCGAGCGCAAGCACGGTC
>JAPKGY010000851.1 GCA_026647385.1 Phycisphaerae bacterium
GGACAAATCTATACCGGCCGCGTCGCCAGTATCAAGGATTTCGGAGCGTTCATCGAGGTCGCACCCGGGACGGACGGCTTGTGCCATATCAGCGAGCTGTCCGATGGCTACGTCAAGTCGGTGACTGACGTGTGCCGGGTCGGCGACGAGATGCGCGTCAAGGTCATCCTGATCGACGACCAGGGGCGCGTCAAACTCAGTCGCAAGGCCGTCCTGAAGGAAGAGGCGGCCGGCGCCGCCCCGCAGTAACGCCCGATCCTGCACAGAGCACTTCCGCGTACCGTCGCACCCCCGGCGACCGTGGTTTCGGGGGTGTGTTTGCGGGTATCCGCCGGATGCCCGCGCCAGCTCATTTTTTCCTGCGCCGGCACCATGGAGGATCCCGCCATGGACGTTGGTACTGTCAAATGGTTCGACAGCAAAAAGGGCTTCGGGTTCATCAAGGGTCCGCAGGAGGGGCACGACATCTTCGTCCACTACTCCAGCATCGAGGGCGAAGGGTTCCGCAGCCTGAAGAACGGCGAGACCGTTGAGTACGAACTGGTGCAGTCGGACAAGGGCCTGCAGGCCCACCATGTCCGCCCGCGCAAAGCAGCCCCGACGAGCAAGGGGGGCGGCGATCAGCCTCCGCCGTTGGCGAGGGCGGCGGTCAAGGCGCCGCCCGCCAAGGCCTGACCTTTATTACCAGCTCGGCCAGCCCCCGGCCGTCGCGGCTTACCATTCCACGCGTGCCGCCGGTTGGTTTTGATCCCGACCGGCTTGCCCCGACAGGCCGGCCCGACCGCGATCGCCCCACACCCTCGCCACCCGGGCGACCACACCTCCGGCAGTGACTGGAGCAGCCGTATTCACCCCCGCCAGTCATTCGTATAATGTCGTCGCGATGAACGAAACCGCTTTCATCCTGATCGTCACCGCCGATGCCCGTCAGGCCGAGGAACTGGCTGAGGACTTGCGCCGCCAGACCCATGCCTGCCGGGTCGTCCAGAACGCCGCCGAGGCGGTCGAGAGCCTCCACGCCCGTCGGCCTGACGTCATTCTTCTCGACGAGGATGTCGTCGGCCAGGCCGACGATCCCGACCTCGTCGGCGCTACCGCCCGATTGGCCCCCGACGCCGAGCTGGTATGGGTCGGCGAGAACCACCACAAGACCGCGGGAGACCGCGCCGTGTTCGCGGTCGTGCCCAAGCCCGCCACGGTCGAGAATCTCCGCGAAATCGTCGCCCGGGCGGCGGAACAGGCCAAGCTCAACCGGGCCACGCGGGCGCTCAAGGAACAGGCTGACCGGCGTTTCGAGTTCGAGGGCATCGTCACCGGCAACGAGCAGATGATGCGCATCATCCGCACGATCGAACGCGTCGCCAACAGCAAGCTGACCGTCCTGGTCCTCGGCGAGTCGGGCACGGGCAAGGAACTGGTCGCCCGGGCGCTCCATCGCCACTCGCCGCGCAGCCGCAAGCCGTACCGGGCGATCAATTGCGCGGGACTCAACGAGAACCTGCTGGAAAGCGAACTCTTCGGGCACGTCAAGGGCGCCTTCACCGGCGCGGTGTCCGACCGGAAGGGACTCTTCGAGGTCGTCGACGGGGGGACGCTTTTCCTCGACGAGGTCGGTGACATGCCTCTGGCCATGCAGGCCAAGCTCCTCCGCACGCTGGAGAATAAGGAGATTCTCCCGGTCGGCAGCAACGAGATCCGCCTGGTCGATGTGCGGGTCGTGGCCGCCACCCGGCGGGACATCCGCGAGATGGTCGAAAAGGGCGAGTTCCGCGACGACCTGTTCTACCGGCTGAACCAGGCGATGATCCGCATGCCGCCGCTCCGCGAGCGCCGCGACGACATCCCCCTGCTCATCGATAACTTCCTAAAAGAGGCAACTGAGGTCCACAGCAAGCCGGTGGTCTCGATCACGCCGGACGCGGTCCGCAAGCTCACCGCGTACCCATGGCCGGGCAACGCCCGCGAGCTGCGCAGCGTCGTCGACCAGATGGTCGTCCTGGCCGACAAACCGGTCATCGACCTCGACGACCTCCCCGAACACATCCGCGGCAGCACCGAGATCGTGCTCGCCACCGGGCCGAGCACCGCCGGCCTGACCATGGAGCAGATGGAACGCATCCACATCGCCAACACGCTCAAGCTCAACAGCGGAAACCGCGATAAAACCGCCAAGATGCTCGGCATCGGATCGCGAACGCTCTACCGCAAGCTGCGCGAGTACGGATTGACGTAACCGGTCCCCCGGTTAATTGATGTCTCAATCCCTTCGAAAC
>JAPKGY010000852.1 GCA_026647385.1 Phycisphaerae bacterium
TCACGGCATTGAGCGTGCGGACGTCCTTCACCAGACGTGCCGGGCAGATCCGGTCGGTCGCGCCCCGTCTCGTAGGCAGCCAGGGATTCCTCGAGAAATCGACCGAGCAGCGTCTGGGCTCCCGCCACTCCCGGTCGCCACGTTCGAGCCAGCCCGCCGGCCCAATCGATCGTCGGCAGAAGCGACAACTCCGCCGGCTTGCAGGACCTGGGCCAGGCGCGAGGTGCGGGAAGCCGGGCCGGCGCCGGCAACGGTGAAGCAGGTTCTTCGCCGCCGAGGCATGCTTTCCAGAAGGGCGTGAACACCTTGAACGGACCGCCGGATCGCGTCCGCACACCATGAGGATCGAACAGCAGGGCGCCGTTGAACGTACGGACCTCGATGCCTTCTTTCCGTAAGGCGGCCTTCACGGTCTCATCGCGACGGACGGCCGCGGGCGTATAACGATCGTTCCAGAAAACCGCGTCCGCACGAGTTTCACGGACGAGCGCCCGGAGTCCGACGAGCGAATCGCCTCGGCGGACGATCAGGCGCGAGCGTACTCGCCTCAACTCACGGTCCAGCGCCGATAGCGAGTGATGGAGCCACCAGCGGGCGGCGGCGCCCGGCGCCCACGGCTCCTCTTCCTCCGGCGCCCAGACGTAAACCGGTACGATCGCCCCGCCGCGCTCGGCAGCGGCGGCGAGCGCGGGGTGATCGTCCAGCCGCAGGTCCTGCCGAAACCACACGATGGTCGCGCGGACGCTCATTCCGTATCCTCGCCCGAGGCGACGGCGCGTATCTCGGTCTTGTGCCGTTCCCATTCGCGCCGGGCCACCTGGCCGATTCTTTGGGACATGCCCTCGAACATGACCACGTGAATCGGATAGAGGGCATACCAGTACAGCATTCCGGTCAGGCCGGCGGGGTCGAATATCGCCGTCTGCCGGATCATCGAGCCCCGGCTGTGCGGGTCGACCTCAAACTGGAGCCACGCCCTGCCGGGGACTCTCATCTCCGCCGCCAGTCGAAGCAACCGGTCGGGTTCGTACGCCTCGACGCGCCAGAAGTCGATGGTATCGCCGGGCACGATCTCTTCGGGATGGCGCCGTCCGCGCCGAAGGCCGACACCGCCGATGAGGCTGTCGATTCGCCCGCGAATTCGCCACAACAGGTCGCCGTAGTACCAGCCGGCGTCGCCGCCGATGTGCCGGATCGGCGCGAACGCCTCTGCGGGCGGGCAGGGTACGATCACCGTGCGCGAGTCAATCAGCCGAGATCCGAGGCGGATGCCACCCCAGCGGGACGCCCTCTCGCTCGACGACAGCGCATCGGACCACCGCGTGCGGGCAAAATCCTCCTCCTCGTTCCGCATGGCTCGCTGGATCGCATCGCTCAGGTTTCGCGGCCGGATCGGAAACGCCGTCAGCGCTCGCGGGTTCGTGACCACGGTGTCGTTCCTGATGCTCTCGATCAGCTTTCGCCCGACGCGAGCGTACAGTGGCGTTACCAGCCCAAGCCACAGGCTCGACAAGCCTGGTGTCAGCACGGGCGCGCGAATCATCGCTCGTCGCAGGCCGCGCCGGCGAGCGTACTCGCGCATGATGTCGCGATAGGATGCCTGCTCCGGACCGCCGATCTCGAACACCTCACTTGAATCCGTCGGCAGATCGAGGGCGGCCACCAGGTAGTCGATCACGTCTTCGATCCCGATGGGCTGGGCGAGGCGGGAAACCCATTTCGGCGTGACCATGACCGGCAGCCGATCCACCAGGGCACGGATCATCTCGAACGACAGGCTACCCGACCCGATGATGATCGACGCGCGGAACTCGATCGTGGGAACACCCGATTCGCGGAGGATCTGTCCGACCTCCTGCCTGCTGGCCAGGTGCGCGGACAGGCTGGGCCCGCTGCCCAGCCCGCCGAGGTAGATGATTCGACGCACGCCCGATTCGCGGGCAATCTTGCCGAACAGTTCGGCGGCCTGGCGATCGCGCAAGCTGAACTGTTCGGTTGCCGCCATGGAATGGACGAGGTAGTAGGCCTGCTCGACGCCGTCCATGGCTGTACGAAGCGAATCGGCGTCGAGAACGTCGCCAGGCACGATCTGGGTGGTGGCGCCTGCTCGCGATCGCAGAGACGCGGGCCGGCGAACGAGACAGCGTACGCGGAGGCCCTTGCGCTCGATCTGAAAAGTGGCCAAGGTTGGGCTGTGTTTCATAGGAAATAAAAAAAAGTTTAACCACGAAGGTCCCAAAAAACTTGCAGAAAAAAGAGGTTTTTATA
>JAPKGY010000853.1 GCA_026647385.1 Phycisphaerae bacterium
TTGAGATAGGAGATCGTTTGCGCCTGGTGGATTGGCAAAAGGATTTCTACGGATTTGATTTCCAGGATAATTTCATTTTCTACCAGAAGATCAATCTTAAATTCTTTGGAAAGCTCGTAGCCTTTGTAAAGAAGCGGCCTGACGCCCCCGGCGCTGACGTTTACTTATCCCCTGGTTGACGTGGCCGGCACCGTGGGCCAGAGCATCACCGTTGAATGGACCGTGACCGGCAACCTCAATGCCGCCATCACCCTTCTGCTGGACCCCGACCGGACGTACGGAAACGGCAATGAGATCGTCGTGCTGCCGCTGGTGCTGGCCAGCGATCCAATCAATGGCACTTCGTACACCATCGACACGTCGTCACTCCGGGCGGCCACCTATCGCATCATTGCTCGTGTCGCCGACGGCGTGAACCCGGAGCAGCTCGTGGCGGCGCCGGGCCGGCTTCTGCTATACGGCGCGGGCCTGCTGCCGGGGAACGTTTCTCCGACCATTGTCATGACCGAGCCGAGGCGGAATCTCGGCGTATCGCAGGGCAACACGGTGGACATCCGGTTCTGCGGCCGGGACATCGATGACGACGGCAAGGACCCCTCGACCCCACCGCAGATTCTGATCATACTCGACCTCGACAACGATCCGACCAACGACATCGACCTGCTGGGGACAAACACCAGACAGATCGTCCAAAGTATTTGCGACCCGGGCGTATTCCCGGTCGAGATCAAACCGACGCCCACGTCGCCGCCGTCGGCTTATGTGTTGTCGTGTACAACCGACGCGGACTGCGGCAAGCAGACGCCGCGGGTCGATGCCAACGGCAATCCGGTTCTTGACCAGAACGGAAACCAGATCATCGACACTAACCCCGATCAATTCTATCAATTGACCATTGACGTCGGCACCATCCCTCCGCGGGAGGACGGGTTGCCCTACTACGTTCGCGGCCTGATGTGGGACCGCGTGAATCGCCCGGTCAACAGCTACGCACCGGGAACCATCAGTATCACCGCGGCCGGCTCGGGACTCATCGATCTGGCTTCGGTCGGGCGTACCATCAGCGGGGCGAGGTTCCTGGGATTCGACGCGGGCGGGCGGACCGGGTCAGCGAGCAGCGACCTGGGCGATGTCGACGGTGACGGCGTCGAGGACTTCGCGATCGTGAGCCAGTACGGCCGAGGCTTCGAGAACGACCGAGTCGGCTACGCCCACATCGTCCTGGGTTTGGCCGAGAGGGGCAAGTTCGCAAGCGAGATTCCGCTCAACAGCGTCGGCACGCAGTATCGGGGCAGCATGCTGACGATGGAGAGCACCTCGGGAACGATGGGCGTCGCCTCCGTCACCCGATTGGGCGACGTCACCAACGACGGTAAGCCGGACATCCTGTTCGGCATGCCTTATGTCGAGGCGTTTAACGACGACCACGACGACGATCCGGAGGATGACGACGAGTGCTGCTTCAGCGACCTGCGCCCCAACCCGCACAGTTCGAGCGCGGACGCCGAGTGCGCGGATGTCCCCCGCGTCGATGCCATCGGCGCGAGCGATCACCGTGAAGGTTTCTTCCTCGAAGACGACATCATTTTCTACTGCACGAACGACGATGACCTGGGCCGGCAAACGCCGCTCGACGGCGGTTACGCCATTTTGGTCGGCTCCGACACGGATCTGGACAGCGGGGTGCGCTACTTCGGCCAGTTCGGCCAGTGCAACGGCTATCTGCCGGGCGTGCGATTCCGGGGAGGCTGGTACGGCCTGAACCTGCACGATTATACACAGACGCGACAGCCCAATATGGTCGATCCATACACGTTCTTCGGCACGACGGTTTCCTCGATGCCGCCTATTAATGACACTTCGTTGCTCGTTTCACCCCGCTATGGCTCGACCATGCTGATCTCGGCTCCGGGGATGTTTCTGGACCGCGGCATGGTGATCCTCGAGCCTCGCCCCGGGGCGACCTGGCTCGATTATGTCACGGACAACGCGGATTCCGTGCCGTTTTATGCCTCGTGCGGGCCCTGCTGTCGGACGATCGTGTTCCCCGGCGGCGAAACGTACATCGTGGGTGCGGCGGAGGGCGACCAGCTTGGGTACGCCAAGGCGGCCGGAGACTATAACCTCGATGGCAGCCGGGACATCGCGATGGGTGCCCCCGGCGCCAGTCGGGACGGCTTCCGACGGAATGGCATTGTGTACTTTCTCTTCGGCCGGAATGACTGGCCGCACACCGGCGACCTCCTCACGCTCGATCTCCGC
>JAPKGY010000854.1 GCA_026647385.1 Phycisphaerae bacterium
CGCGCCCCGAAAGTTTGCGGGCAATTGCGGATGTGAAGTTGAAACCCTTCTGGCTGGACGACCCAGCCAGGCCGGAAAGCGCCCCGCCTCTTACAACAGATATTCAGACCAGGGCCTGGGCGCCCGGGTGCTTGGAGAGCTGATCCGCCGAGGCCGCCAGACGGAGCAGATCGGTGCCATCAACGCCCGGAGCGGGCTTCATCCGCGTCACCGACAGCTCGCCGGTCGTCAGGGTGCCGGTCTTGTCCAGCACGACCGCCGTCATACCTCTTGCAGCCTCCATCGTCACCACGTTCTTGACCAGCACGCCGAGCCGGGCGGCACACGACAGGGCAGCCACCATGGCCGTCGGCGTCGCCAGAACCAGCGCACACGGGCAGGCAACCACCAGCATGGTGATCGCCCGGTTCATGCTGTCGCCGCTCGACCGCGTCGCAAAGAGCACGATGGCGGCCAGCATGATGATCGTCGGCGTGTACCAGGCGGCGTACTGGTCCATCAGGCGCATCAGCGGGATACGGGTCCGCTCGGCATCGAGGATCAGTTTCTGGACTCGCCCGAGGGTCGTCTCGCCACCCGCTTTGGTGACGCGAATGTCCATCGCACCGGTCAGATTGCTCGTTCCGCCAAAGACCTCGTCGCCGGGGGTCTTGTCCACCGGCAGCGACTCGCCGGTAATGCTGGCCTGGTTCACGGTGGACTCGCCGACGACCACGACGCCGTCGGCCGGTATGTTGTCGCCCGGGCGAACACGGATCACGTCGCCCGGAGAAAGCCGATGGGCTTCGACCTCCTCTTCGTGCCCGTCCGGTCCGATTCGGTGAGCCCGGGTGGGGGTCAGCTTGATCAAGGAGGTGATCGCCGCCCGTGCGCCGAGGGCCGTCCGCGTCTCGATCAACGTGGAAATGATCATGAAGAAGGCGATAACGCCGGCTTCCAGGTATTGCTCGGTCACCATGGCGGCCAGCACGGCCAACGCGACCAGCTCGTCCATGTGCATGTGGCCTTCGAGCAGGTGCTTGACCGAGTGGTAGACCAGCGGCAAACCCAGCATGACGGCCGCCACGAAAGCGAAGCCGTCGGGGATCTCCTTTTGCGTGAAAATGTACTTCGAAATGAACGAGAGCAGCACCAGCAACCCGCCCATGAAGGTCATGATCAGCAGCAGGCTGGATCGCCAAGTCTGGGCCTCGATCGATTCCTTGAGGTGGTCGTGTGCCATAAGTCTTTTTCTTGAAAGAGATTAACGTAGATCCCGAACTTCGCCCGCCCGTCACGCCCTCGCCTGCGACGGGCGTAGGCAGCCCCGGCGGCCCGCATTGTACCCGGCAGACTTCCTACGGTCGACGGGGGCCCCGGGTTTGCGGAAAGGTGGCCCACCGGACCTGGGGAGCCCTTGGGGGGGCTTGGCCCATCGGGAGCGTGCCGGCGGTCAGGGCGATCCCGCTTTCAGCCGGCGCTCGAGTTCGGCCCGCATCTTCTCGATACGCGGCCGGGCGGCTGGGGCCAGCGCCAGGTTGTGCATTTGGTGCGGGTCTTTCCGAAGATCGTATAGCTCGTCGATGTCCTCGATCTCCGGGTACCGGATGTAGATCCAGTCTCGCGTGCGTAGGGCGACCAGCGACGGATAGCCGGGCAACCAGTTCTCGCGGTAGTAGCGGTAGACGAAGGAGTCCCGCCAGTCGGCTGGCTGCTGTCCCGCCAGCAGCGGGGCGAGGGAGCGACCTTGAACCGATCGGGGAATGGGGACACCGGCCAACTCCAACAGGGTGGGGCACATGTCGATGTTCATGACCATCTGGTCGACCGCCCGACCCGGACGAGTGATCCCGAAGCCGCCGGCCAGGAACGGAATGCGGATGGATTCCTCATAGGCCAGCCGCTTGTCCGAAAGGCGGTGCTCGGACATGAAGAAGCCATTGTCACCGGCGAAGAAGATCAGCGTGTTGTCGAGCAGCCCTTTTTCGCGAAGCGTATCCAACACTCGGCCTACGCTTTCGTCGACGGCTGCCAGGGTTCGAAGGTAATTGAGGTGCTTCTTGTTCAGGCCCTCGGTCGGATTCCACGCGTCCGGCGCGATGCGATCGGGGATGCCGCCCGCCGGCACGGGCCTTTGCAGCTTGCCTCCGCGAACCCGGAGTTCACGAAGCCAGCGGGGCTTGGTGGAGAAGTCGTCCTGATAGCTCTTCGGCTCGATCAGATCGGACGGTTTATAGAGGTTCTTGTGCCGCTCCGCGGGTATGAAGTCGCCGTGCATC
>JAPKGY010000855.1 GCA_026647385.1 Phycisphaerae bacterium
CCGGCACGGAACCCATGCCGAGGATGACGACATTTTTTCTGCCCTTTACATTGAGTTCGATATTGCTGATCCGTCCCGCCAGTACCAGTCGTACACGAAGAACGAGATCCCATTCTCCACCGCCCACTTGATGTGCCAGTCCGCGACCTCCGCCCGACCTTCCTCGTACCAGCCGAGCAGCGAATCGCGCTCCGGCGTCTCCGCCTGTCGCTTCCACGTCCCCATCCGATCCGGCGACCAGCCGGGGTAGTAATAGATCCCGATCTCGTAGTCCGTCTTCACCGGCGTGGCTTCGGGCACGTCGTATTCGCCCCGGTCGACCTTCCCCACCTCCGGATCGACGGTCAGCACACGTTTGAAAACCTGCCCGTTCACGGACAACCGCACCCGCGTCACCCCCGCGGACCGGGGCACGATCTTCCACCTCAGCTCGATGCGATCGCCCGGCGCCATCCGGGTCACGGGCACCCGCGGCTCCGGGCAGGACGCGTTTTCATCCGCCTCGATGACCGCCTCGCCCGCCGGCATCGCGGCGCCCGCCGCGTGCTCGAGCAAAGCCTTCAATTCCACCGGCGCCCCCGGCCGGGCAATGCCCGTTGCGTAACCGAAATACCGCAGCCGCAGGAACGGCTGCTTCGGACCGTTCTCCCCAATCGCCAGCGACCGCATCGTCAGCGCTTCGCGACCGTGCGTGCCAAAGCCGATCGCCAGATTCGTAATCGTGCCTTTCCATTCCGGGTACCGCCGCAGATCGACGAGGATCGGCCCTTCGCCCATCGCCGGCAGATCGAGCACCTCGCCCCACAACCCCGGCTGCTCGCGCGTCGCCCAGTAGAAACACACGCTGTGCTCGCCGGGACAATCCGTTTCCATCCTCAGGACCGACCGCCGTTCCGCGGCGAACGGTTCGACGCTGGTGGCCACCAGCGCCATCGGCCTCAGCGCCTGCACGCGCAAACCCGAACTCGACGGCTCCACACGGGTCGCATACATCGGCTGCCAGGAAGTCCCGCTTTCGCCGAAGGCCCATTCCGGTTTGCCCGGCAGGGATGCGTCGGCCACAATCCGAATCCCGTACAACCGGCAGCGCAGGCCGCTCGGAGGATCGAACCGCAAGCGAACCACACGCCCCAGCGTTTCCCAGAAAGGCCAGATCGGAACCCACTGACGACCCGCCGCGGGCACCGCAACCGGTACGTGCCACTTGCCGTCAAACCCGCCGTAGATGCCCTCCGTCGTGTTCGTGAAGAAAAGCTCGCCTTCGCCCGCACCCTCGCAATCGATCTCCACCTCGACGCGTTGCCCGTTCGTCGCCGTCGGCCATTCGAATACCGGACTCGTCATCGTCGGATCGCCGCCGACCGTCTCGAAGGAGACGCACCCATCCTCAAACCGCACGTTCTGAATCTGCTGGTTCGGGGTCCACCCGTTCCACGTGCGATCGGCGCCGAACCGCCAGGAAAACGCGCTCTCCCCCCCCGCCTGGCTCGCCGCCGTGTCCGCGAACGCAGCCCCCGCCGTAAACAGAGACACCGCCAACGCACGCGCGATTGCCCAGACAACAGCCATCACTCGAACTCCTTCAAACGGACGTCCCACGTGCTCCCGCCTCTCGCCACCGGCGAAGCGCGTGGGGAGCAGTGTAACGCATTTGTGTGTTCGTGACAGCTTGACTCAGAACAGCAGATGGACGAGATAGTCCAATCGCCCCGACATGACCAGACGTCGGCCGGAGTAGCGCATCACGTCCCGGATCTGCTCCCGGTAATGCGGCGCATAGCAGTGATTGGGGCAATGCTTGCACGCCGGCTTGGGGTCCATGGGGCACAGGGTGCGTTTGACCCAGGCGTGTATGAATAACTTGCGGCACGAGGGGCAAAGCGGGACGGGCCCGCCGCAGATGGTGGCCACGTCGTGATGCTTGACCGAGACGGGCTCCTTGGCCGCCGAGGAATGCAGACCGTCGCAGTAGATGCGGATGAACGTGCCGAGGACCTTCAGATCATGGCGGAGTTGACGCTGCCGTCGTCGAATCAGCCTGACATCGCCGCTCGTGGAACGGGTCGGCTGCACCTGGACCTCCCCTTGCGTACCCGTCGACACCGGCGGGACATGCGTATCCATGCTCAAACTCCCTTGATTGTAGCCGGCCGTGTGCGATCGGACGACTTTAACGAGCCGTGGGCTTTCCTTGACCCACAAGGCGGGCGTATGCCCGCACCCAGCCGCTTCCCCTTGACACGGCACGAACGCATCC
>JAPKGY010000856.1 GCA_026647385.1 Phycisphaerae bacterium
CCACGGAGCTCGTCGCCGCGACCCACAACACGCGCAGCTCCGGATGGACGTTCTTGCGAAGAGGGGCGACCTGCCCGTAACCGGCCGAGTCGGTTGCCGCGATTCGAAGCTCGGCGATCATGTCCTTCAAGCCGATCCTGCCCGCCTTCGATCGCAACCGCTCCGCGACCGCGGACCCCGCCGGTCCGCGCCCGTCGCCGTAAATCTTGTTAACATTAAATGGAGTTTCTGACCGGGTATCGTACCAACCCTGCTCGACGGCGAAGGAGACCAGATTCGCGGAGCCCATATAATCCGGGCGTTTCTGGTAATCGAGGGGCACTTCGCCGATATAGCCGGGCCTGGAAACGCGGACTTCGTCGGGCCCCACGCGCTGTGCGACCCAAAGCCCTTTCCCGCCCGCGAAGTTGATCACGATCCAGGCCTCGTCGGCGTCGGCGAAGAAATGGGAGTTTCCGCCGTAGGTCGCATAGCCGTGGCGGTTCATCAGGTCCCCGACGATCTCGACGGCCTCCCGGGCGGTGCGGGCGCGCTCCATCGCGATCCGCGACAGGTCGCTGTAGTTGAGGCCCCGCTGCGGATTGGGCGTCATGGCCAGCAGCTCGGGGCGAGACGGGGACCACACGTCGCGGGCGGCCACGCCGTGCTCGTTCAGACCTCCGTTGGTGAGCGGGGCAGGGAAGCCGGCAAACGCCGAGTAGTTGTGGGTGATGTACTTCCAGGTGGCGCGGACCTGCGGGATCTGAAATAACTCCCCCGGATGGCGAGCCGCCGGGTCGGCTCCCACGCGGATCGTCGTTCCCTCCGCGTGCTCGCGGCGCGGGACGATCTCCAGCCAGTGACTGGAAGGCTCATCGCCATAACCGGCCAGAAACGAAGTGCCGTCCGCCGTCAGGTTTCTTCCCACGTAGATGGCAAAGCTGGCCTGGGCAACGGAGCCGCCGACCAGCAGAAACGCCGGGGCAAGCGCCGCCCATCGCCGTGCCCGGCCGCGGCGCGGATCGCTGACGGAAGCCCGCAAGATCCCGCCCGAAGGGATAGGAACGCTCATGTTCGTTGCCTCCAGCAAACCAGGACACTCGAGCAGGGCTCGAGGCGCGACGGATGCGTTGGGAAGAGCATCCGCAAAACCAGTGACTCGCACCGGCCAGGCAGGGTGGCACGGGTCGTCCCGGCGACTCGCCGGGGCGAGCTAACTTGATAGCCCGCGTCCCCCTGGGGCAGGCACCACAGGCGAACGCGTCAGCGTATGAAATCATGAAACAAGCCACCCGGAGCCACGAGCCTCGCCCCTGAATTCCGAGTGCAGTCATGCCTTGCAGAACGGACGCCCTTCCAGCGGAAGATGAGGCCGCCCGTCCGCGCCGCCGCTCAATCCTTTCCTCGCAGATCGGAAACCGGAATCGCGAATCCCTCGATCGTATTGTCGATCAGCTGGACATCGCCGGCCTCCTTCGCCAGCCTCACGCCGATCCGCCGGGCGGGCCCGCGGGTTTCGATGATCCGGTTCCGCG
This sequence comes from Phycisphaerae bacterium, assembly GCA_026647385.1. GTDB lineage: Bacteria > Planctomycetota > Phycisphaerae > UBA1845 > PWPN01 > JAPKGY01. The sequence goes on from JAPKGY010000856.1 coordinate 1,515, forward strand.
CGATGGTGTTGGACTCGGTGAAGCCCCGCACATCGATGGCGATGCCGTTCTCGGGCCCGCTGTCGACGATCCGGTTGCCCTCGAGCAGATTGTCGCGGGCGGTATACCCCTTTCCGTGCTCCGGTCGAAACAATACGCCGATCGTGCCGCTGCGAATCACCTCGTTGTCGCGAATCACATTATGGTTGTCGCGATGGCCGATGGAGATGCCGAAATCGCGATTGTCGGCCATCAGGTTCTTCTCGACCAAACCGTACCAGACGCCCCAGCAGATATACAGACCGATCCTGTTCCGCTCCAGGCGGTTACTCCGGATTACCGGCCGCTGAGACCCCGTGCCCGGATGCAGGCCGAGGTCGACATTGTCGTGACACTGACAGTCGGTTACCGCCGTGTCGTGGCAGGTCTGGAAGCTGATGCCGTCGCCGTTGTAGTTTCGGGCGACGACACGCCGGATTCGTACCCTCGCGCAATCCTGAAACCAGACGCAGCCGGCGTAGTTTCCGCCCAGGTTGCCGTTATTGGCCTTATTGCCGTCGAGAGTGATGTTTTCGACGGCCAGGTCCGACGCGTTCGCGGCGGTGAGCAACGGAAAGAGGGTCGAGACCGTCGGGGATTTCGAGAGCCAGACGTCTTCGCCCAGCGCGCGATCTTCTTGCATCCACATTTTTTGGAGGTGCGGATGATGATGTTGGTAATGCTTTGGCCATAGGTTCAGATGGAAATATCTATGTGGCT
>JAPKGY010000857.1 GCA_026647385.1 Phycisphaerae bacterium
CTTCAAGGGATCCTGTTGCCATTGAAAAGGCAACAACGGATATTATCAAAGATCACACAGGAAAAGACTTCTTCAAAGAAGCCTGGCCTAACATTGATTATACCATTCAAATTTCTTACGCTCAGGTACGAACGCCGGCCAACTGAACAGTGGTTTGCCGCCGACGCGCAGCGGATAGTGAAAGACGTTCAGTCCAGCGGTGAGGGCGACGGCCACCAGAAAGCCGATCAGCCCCATGGAAAGGGTTACATAGGGCACCGGCGACGGCTTGAGCCCCATCGCCTTGTCCAGGCCGTGGACCGGGTAGGGCGTATGGCAGTCCCATTTGCGGTAGCCCGCGTCGCGAACCATGCGCGCCGCGCGCAGCAGCGCGTCGGGGCTGTCGTACAGCCCGACCATGCCGACCTGTTTGCGGACCGGATCAGCCATGGCCGCCTCCATGCCGGGGCTGGGCCCCCGGCGCCACCGCCTTCAGCTCCGCAACCGAAATGGTCGGCAGGAACCGGCAGAACAGCAGCATGAGCGTCAGGAACATCCCGAAGCTGCCGACCAGCAAGCCCATGTCGATCCGGGTCGGCCAGTACATCCCCCAGCTCGACGGCAGAAAATCGCGGTGAAGGCTCGTGACCACGATCACGAAACGCTCGAACCACATGCCCACGTTGATCAGGATCACCAGCGGGTACATCAGCAAAACACTGCGGCGGAACCGCTTGAACCAGAACAGTTGAGGCAAAAGAACGTTGCAGCTCACCATCGTCCAGTAGGCCCACCAGTACGGCCCGCAGATCCGGTTCATGAAGGCGAACCGCTCCCACTGCACGCCGCTGTACCAGGCGATGAACAGCTCGATCGCGTAGGCATAGCCCACGATCAGCGACGTGACGATCACGATCCGGTTCATCAGGTCCAGATGATTCCGGGTCACGAGGTGCTCGAGGTGGAAGAACTTCCGCATCACGATGATCAGCGTGGCCACCATGCCGAACCCGCTGAAGATGGCACCGGCCACGAAGTACGGCGGGAAGATCGTCGTGTGCCAGCCGGGGATGACCGAGACCGCGAAATCAAACGACACCACGCTGTGAACCGACAGCACCAGCGGGGTCGACAGGCCCGCGAACAGCAGATACGCCCGCTCGTAATGGCTCCATGCCCGGTTGCTGCCCTTCCATCCCAGGCTCAACAGCCCGTAGATGCACTTGCGCACCGGGTGGACCGCACGATCCCGCGCCGCCGCAAGGTCCGGGATCAGGCCCGTATACCAGAACATCAGCGAGACCAGCCCGTACGTCGAAATCGCGAACACGTCCCACATCAGCGGCGAGCGGAAGTTCTGGTAGATCGACTGGTCGTTGGGGTATGGGATCAGCCAGAACATCGCGAGCCAGGGCCGCCCCGTGTGAAGCAGCGGAAATTGCAGGGCACAGAAGACCGCGAACAGCGTCATCGCCTCGGCGAACCGCGCGATCCCCGTCCGCCAGCGCTGGCGCAACAGGTACAGGATCGCCGAGATCAAAGTGCCCGCGTGCCCGATGCCGATCCAGAACACGAAGTTGACGATCGCGAACCCCCACCCGACCGGCTGGTTGACGCCCCAGGTCCCGATGCCCTCGGCCACGGTGATGTACACGCACAGGGGGAACAGACTCGCCAGTCCGCCCGCGACCACCATGGCGGCGAGCCACCGCCACGTCGGGAACGACTCGAAAGGCCGACAGATGTCGTCGTCCAGCCGACGCAGGACCACCTCGCCCTCGAACAGGCTCGCGGGTGCCAGGGTTGACGCGCTCGTGCTCATTCGTGCAGGGTCCCCTTGTGTTCGACTTCCAGATGCATCGGGCGCACCGGGTTTCGCAACCGGGCCAGATACGTGATGGCCGGCTCGGTATTCAGCTCCTTCAGTACCCAGAACGCCCGCCGGCTGTCGTGCCACCGGGCGACCTCGCTCGTGGGATCGTTCAGGTCACCGAAGACGATCGCCTTCGCCGGGCACGCCTCCTCGCACGCGACCCGGACGTCTCCGTCCTTCATCGGCCTGCCGGCGTTGGCCGCCGCGTACTTGGCGGCGTTGATCCGCTGCACGCAAAACGTGCATTTCTCCATCACGCCGACGCCGCGCACGGTCACCTGCGGATTGAAAACCAGTTCCTGGACCGGATCGCGCAAGCGCTGCTCGTGGTAACGCAGGAAGTTGAACCGCCGCACCTTGTACGGACAGTTGTTGGAGCAGTAGCGGGTGCCCACG
>JAPKGY010000858.1 GCA_026647385.1 Phycisphaerae bacterium
CCTCGTCCAGCTGGCCCGGCGTCGCTACAGTGATGCCGATGTCAGACTGCCCCCCTCTCCCCGGGCGTGTCGCACAGATATGGATCGCCGCACCGCCGGTCAAGTGCGCTCCTGGCCCCAGGGGCTGCTCGGCGCCGCGGCGGTCGTCGCGGCGATCCATCTGGCCCTGCACCTGGTTTGGCCGGAACCCTTCGCCGAGGAACGATTGCGCCGACGGACCGCGGAGGCTGTGGCTGCGGACCGTCCTCACGTCCTGATCGCCGGCGACTCGCGGGCCGAACTGGGCTTGGACGCGTCCCGGCTGGCCCGGCGATTGGGCCTCCCGCGGGCACGGGTGGTCAACATCGCGGTCCCGTCGGGCGACAGCAGTTCCCTTCTGGCCGCCTACCGCGAGTTCGCAGTCCGGTTCGCTCCCAGGCCGATCGTGCTTCTGGGCGTGCCATTCTTCAGCGTCAGCGACGGAGCCTGCGAAACGGTGACCGACACCTTGCTGTGGTCGCTGCCGCTGCGAGATCGCTTCTCCATCGTGCCGGCCGACCAAGCGCTGTCGGGCGTGCTGGTGCCCGAGAAGCTCCTGTGGCTGCGGCTGACCGAGGGGATCCGCAACCGATTTCCAACCAAAGTCTGCAAGTACAACGGGGTGATCCCGCCTTCGGTGAACGTGCGCACGACACGCCTGCTCGAGAACACCCGCGAAGTACACCGGGAACGGGACATCTGGTTCAGCATGCCGGACATCGACGGTGTACGTTGGGCGACGCTGGAGAAGAACGTTCGCGAACTGCTGGAGAGGGACGTGCAGCTCGTCGTGGTCGATATGCCCTGCCACCCGGCCTTCCTTCGGACGATCGCCGACACGCCGACGGCCGACGTCGAGCGGCGATTCCACGACAAGCTGGCTGACATGTGCGCACACCATGACATCCCATTGCTGCGCTACGAGGCAGAAGACCTGGAAAACGCGGACCTCGACGCCATCTTCATGGACATGACTCACCTGAACGCAGCGGGGGCGGCCATCATGACCGATCGGGTGGCGATCGACCTCGGTCGACTCCTGGCAGATGGGCGCGTGCACCTGCCGCCGGCGCATGATTCCACACCGAATCGAGTGGAGACCATCGCCCAGGTCAACCCGTAGCGCAGCGGCCCTCTCCAAGAGGGGGTGTCCGAAGTCCCCAGAGAGGGGGACAGACCCCGGGCTTCTCACACACCCTCCGCGTCAACCGCGATCGCCCGCGGGCAGTTCACGGATGCGGATGTTCCGGAACTCCACGGGTGTACCGTGGTTCTGGAGGCCGATGTACCCTTCGCTGGGAACGGCCGACGCCGGGGGGTCCTTGCCCAGCGGCTTGATCGTATCGATGTTCGTGTCCGACACGAGCCGGCCATTCAACTCGATTCGCAGCCGCCTGCCAATCATGGTAATCCTGTAATGGTTCCATTCGCCCAGGGGGCGGGCATATCGCCCCGAAGCAGGTATCCGCCGGAACACGGCCCCGCACACGTCGGTCAGGTCCTGGTCCGCGCGATCGTCGCGAATCTGGATCTCCAGGCCGGTCATGGAGGCCCGCCCCGACCGTTCCGGCACGCGTAGGAAGATGCCGGCGTTGGCGTCGGCTGAGACTCGCCATTCGCAGGTCAACTCGAAGTCGCCGTACTTCCCGTCGGTGGACAGCCACGTATAAGCCTTGGGATCCTTCTGACCGCTGCATGCGAGAATGCCGTCCCGCACGCTCCAGGCCTGCTGGGGCTCAACCTCCTGCCACCCGGACAGGTCCCGGTTGTTGAACAACGGTTTGCCCGCCTGGCAGCCCCAGGCTGACAGCATCAGAGCGACGAATAGCCATCTCCCGTAACTCATTTCCGGTCCTCCCGGCCCGCCAATCGACTTTCCGGCTTGAAAAAAGCCTCGTATCGCCCCATCATCATGCCCGGCAAGTCAAAGCACAAGGAGGAGACGTGACCAAGAATCCCAAAGCGTCCGAGCCCGCGCTGGCGAGGGGCCGTAACGGCGAGAACTGGGGCTCGCGCGTCGGCGTGATCCTCGCGGTGGCGGGGTCGGCCGTCGGACTGGGCAACTTCCTGCGCTTCCCCGGCAACGCCGCCCTCAACGGCGGTGGAATCTTCATGATTCCCTACTTCATCTCGCTGCTCCTGCTGGGCATCCCCATCTGCTGGATGGAGTGGACCATGGGGCGTTACGGCGGGCGGCATCAATGCTGCGCTTTGGCGCGCTGTACAGC
>JAPKGY010000859.1 GCA_026647385.1 Phycisphaerae bacterium
GGTGCTGAGCGGGGGCATGCCGATCGTCGAGTGGGAGAAAAGCGGTGATTTGCCGGGCCGGCCAGAGAGCGCAAGAGGCAAAGTGTGGTCGGCGCCGGTTCCGGCTGGCGTGGAGGATGTGGCGGTTCTGTTCGATGGGGACCGGCGATTGCCGCGGGCGCGCGGCCCCGGGTTCGTGCCGCCGCCGGTCCCGAAGAGCGCCCTGCCCGGGAGAGCCAACTATGAAATGCGGTTTCCGCAAGGAGCGATCGTCGGTCAGCCGGGCAACTGCAAATGGGATCTGCTCGTGGTCCCCACGCATGCGTGGTGTATGAACATCCTGCCGATCAGCGAGTTTGACGCGAACGAACGCATCCTTCGCACCCATGTGCCGGCCACGTACGGACTGGGGCAGGTGAGTTGGGCGCATTTCCCCGACGGTACCGCCTGGATCGAAAATGCGCCTGAGGTGCTGGACAAACCGGAGGAGTGGGTGTTCGACGCGAGGGCCCGCAGGGTTTACCTGTGGCCGACCGGCGACCGGCCCTCCGCGGATATCGTCGTTCCGGTCCTGACGGAGGTCATCCGCATCGAAGGCGCGATCGCGTACGATCGGCCGAAGGATTATCCGCTGCGTGGGCTCGTGTTTCGAGGATTGACGTTCACGCAGGGCGACTGTTTCCGCTGGCGCCCGGACAAGATTGGCTGGGGCGTGCAGCACGACTGGGAGATGTTCGATCGACCGACCGCGCTCGTGCGTCTCCGCGGCGCGGAGGAGTGCGTGTTCGAGGACTGCCGCTTCGTGAACACGGGGGGGACGGCCATCCGCCTCGATCTGCATGCGCAACGCAACGTCATTCGCGGCAATCTGATCGCCCGCACCGGCGGCGTGGGGGTACTGCTGGCGGGTTACGGCCCGGGGACGAAAGACGTCAATCGCGACAATCGCATCGAGGGCAACCACATCCACCGGGTGGGCGAATTGCTCTGGCATTCGCCGGCCATCTTCGTCTGGCAGAGCGGAGGAAACCGCGTCGCGGGCAACCTGATCCACGATTGTCCGTACACGGCCATCGTCGTCAGTGGACGCATCGGCTGGGATCGCGAGGGGGTGGCGGAGTGCTCGCGTACGATCCGCTGGCGGGAGGTGGATGCGGTGATTCCGCCGACCACGACGCGGCCGGCCTGGGCCCAGCGCGAGCCCTTGCTGCACGCTCGAAATAACGTCGTCGAGGCGAACGAGATCTTCGACGTCATGAAAACGCTCGGCGACGGGAATGGGATCTATGTATCCGGCGCGGGCGCAGGGAACGTGGTGCGAGGCAACTACATCCATGACTCGCCTTGGCCGAACATGAATGCAGCCATCCGTTTTGATGACGACCAGGACGGAGCGACCATGACGCACAACATGGTCTGGCGGACGTGTGGAGACGGGTTCGTCATCAAGGGAGTCAACACCGTCACGAACAACATCTTCGCGGAGATCTCTCCGTGCCTGGCTGAGGGCGTCAACCGGCGGCGCGGCTACTTTGTTTTGCCTTACGGCGACGTGTCCGGTTCGGTCATCGAACGCAATATCGCTTATTCGACGAATAAGCAGATGCCGCCGCTAACCGAGTGGAGGAACGCCGATCACGGGCGTGCCCTGCTTCGGCTGTGCCGGTCGGATCGCAACCTGTACTTCTGTACCGAGGACCCCGCATGGGCCAGGGCGATGCTGAAGGAGCAGTGCGGCTATGGCGTCGAGTGCCGTAGCATCGAGGCGGACCCGCGTTTTGTCGCGATCGAGAAGGGGGACTTTCGTTTCCAGCCGGACTCGCCGGCGCACAAGCTGGGCATCGAGGAACTGAAACCCGCGGTGATGGATCGGACGGTTTTTCCGTTCAATGAGCGGTAGCGGCGCGGGGGAGGCGCCCTGCGAAGCCGCGAGCGGCGGGAATCCGCTCTGCCTCTGCCTGTGCGGCCGCGGCATCCGCCATCGCTTGGCGGCACTGCTTTACGGGTCACCGGCTCCATTGACGTGGCCTGCGTCGGTGGGCAACGTCAGTCGCCACACGTCGTTGACCACGGGCCAGGTGTTGCCGGCCACAACCCACAGGCTGCCGTCGAAGACGTACGGAGTGACCTCGTGACGGGGGGCGAAGTGCGGAGTGGACAGGAAAATCATCATGTTCACATTCATCGCGGGTCTCGCGTACGTGCTGACCTTCATTGACGGCGTCGCGCCAATTGCCAAATACACGACATCGCATGACG
>JAPKGY010000086.1 GCA_026647385.1 Phycisphaerae bacterium
CGATGTGGTCCGGGGCCTCATCGACCGCCGGCCGATACGCGAACGCATCGTACAGATCGCGGATCTCCGCCAGCACGCCGCCGGGCAGGACACCCCGCTGATAACTGACCTCGCGCGGGCCCGCCGGGCCGCCCGGCCCGAATGTGCTGTGATACAGCTCCGTTGTCCCCTCGCGTCGGGCAGCCTCCGCCGCCGCAGCCAGCAAAGGTTCCTTGATCTCGCAAGCCAACGTCACGACCTGGTCGGCCCACCCGGCGGCAGGGCACTCGAACAACAGACCCGCGAGCCGCCAAATCGCGGCCTCCTCGAGAAGAACGGATGTCTCAGGAGATATCGTCGTGTACGTACTCATGGCATCTGCCCCTGGAAGAGAGCCGGTATCCAACCCGTACGCATCTTGCGAGCGCCGACTTCCTCGTGCGAGCCGTCCCAGACGGCCAGTGCGATGTTCGTGCGGCCGGCAGCGATCGCGATGGGCGCGTTGCGGACGATCACCACCGCCCAGCCGTCGGCTGTGCGAACCCCCTTGCCCTGCGAGGTCATGGCGGGCGCGGGCGTCAGCGTCCCTGGACCCTCGGCGATGAGATCCTGCACGCCGCTCGCGAGGTGAGCGGCTCCCGGATTGCCGGCGGCACCGGCCGGTGCGTAGCGCATCGCCATGGCCTGCCGGTCGGCGGGACTCCGCTCCAACGGCTTGGCGTCGAACGGATAGTGATCGATGGATGCGTTGGGATACAGATCCTGGATCGATTGCACCCGACCCTCGGCCTGCGTCTGGCGGAAGGCACTCCAGTAGGCGATTTCCACCGTGCGGCCTTTCTCGCCCATCTGCGGTGCCGGCAGATTCACGTCGGCTGTGCGGGGAATCTGGACGGCACACGCGTCGGTGAAGTGCGAGGCAGCCGGCAGATCGTCGCGCGTCGCATCCGTCCATTCAAGGCGAAAGGCGGTGCTCGTCCCGTTGCCGATCGCCCGAACCCGCACGGCCGTCGTGGTCACCGTCAGTTGGCGCGGTTCGACGAGGTCTTGCAGAACGAGGGCGGCCGAATACTCGGGAGCGCTGCGCCACGCCGGGTCCGCCGGGTCGGACGGGACATCCTGGGCCGATACGACGATCACCTCCGTGATCGGTGCGGCCGGCGGTTTGCCGCAGGACGCGATGCCGCACAGCGCCGCACCGGCGGCGATCAGGACCGGACGGGGAAGGATCGATGCGATTCGCGCGCATGGGTTCCCGCCGGAGGGAGGGGGACCGTCCCCATTTCGCAGCCGGGGTATGACGGACCAGGCCCACCGGGCGCAACGACCCACCCTTCGTCCCAGCGGAATGGGGATAGTCCCCGGGCTGCTCCCACACCCTCTTGGAAGTCCATTCACAAGACGCATGGCCGAACACCTCTCTTACGGACAGTTGACCCGTGCCACCTTTCGCCCGGCGTCGAATGCCTCGCGGATGTAAACCGGCTCCTTGAGGGGCACGCGCACGAGTTCGCCGCCGCTCTCGTCGGAACCGATGACCCAATCGTTTTCACGCGACCAGCGAGGTACGACCTGCTCCGTCGAACCGAATAACCCCAGCAACCCGGCCAGATCGGGGTCCTCCGGGGCCGAGCGATACGTATCGATCGCCTCCTGGGCTCGCGGGCCGAACATCTGGCGAAGGAACGCAGCCGGCGCGTGTATCGGCGGAATGTAATACACGTTGGGCTCCAGCCCGAACTGTGGGAACAGCGGCAGGGCCACCTTGCGAACGTGGACCAGGTAATCGATCGGATTGTCGGCCGACGCCTTGTCCGGCGTCGACAGGAATCCGGAAAGCCGGATCTTTCCGATGCAGTTGACGAAACACTGCTGCACCAGGCCCTTTTCGAACTTCGGATAGCAGGCGATGCACTTCTCCGACGTTCCGGTCATCGGATTGAGGAACGTCTTTTTGTACGGGCAGGCCCGGACGCACTCGCGGTAGCCGCGGCAGCGCCCCTGGTCGATCAGGACGATCCCGTCCTCCGGCCTCTTGTAGATCGAACCGCGCGGGCACGACGCCAGACAGGCGGGGTACGTGCAGTGATTGCAGATGCGGGCCAGGTAGAAGAACCAGCTCAGGTGCGGAACGGCATAGGCGGCGCCCCGATCGACCGCGCCGGCGCAATCGTCCTCGCCGACGTTGGGGTACGCATAGTCGTGATCGTCCGGTCGCCAGCCCAGCACGCGCGAGCCCGCCGGCGCCGCCTCGAAGAGCGTTCTGCCGGCATAGACGTCGCCGTCCCACCGCTGTGCACCCAGCGCGCTCAGCAGCTTCAGGTCCCAGGCCAGCGGGTAACAGCCGTACGGCTTGGATTCGACGTTGTTCCAGAGCATGTACTCCTGACCCTTGCCCGAGGTCCACGTGGTTTTGCAGGCCAGGGTACACGTCTGGCAGGCAATGCACTTGTTGATGTCGAAGACGGCTGCGAACTGCCGTTGCGGGCGATTCTCCGGATACCAATAGGACATCTCCCGCTTGATCTGCCAGTTGTAGGTGCGGGCCATGGTCTACTTCTCCTTCCCAGGGGCGATGGCGAACTCGCCGGCCAGGTAGCTCATCATCTCCGGGCTCTCATATCGCGGGCGGATGCCGATCGCCGCGGGCCGCCACAACCCCTGGCCCTCCAGGCCGCCGGGCTCGGCCCGCGTGATCTTCACGATCGCCTCACGCGGCGCGCCGGTCGGACAGTGTACGTCGGGCAGGAAACCCTTCCCGATGCCCTGGCCGAACATCTGCTTTCGCACGAGCGAATCGGTCATCCACGTCGGCTTCAGCCAGCCGCGGGTGGCGGACTGGTGCGAGCCGGATCGGAACATGGCCTGGTAGTGGGTTCGCGGATTCTTGGCGAGCCCGTCCTTGCGGGTACGCTGACCCTCCTGCGAGCCCGGTGTGGCGGTGTACATGTTGAACCACATCCGCGTGACCCCGCGCGGCGTCCCCGGATAGAACCGCGCCCGGCACAGAAGCCTGGAAAACTCGAAATCGCGCTTGTTCTGCTGCCAACCGCGGAACGGGCGGTCCTCCGGATCACCGTCGATCCAGACGTAGTCCCCGTCTTCCACCCCGAGCGCCTGGCCGTCCGCCGGGTTGATATCGACATAGCCTTCGGTGACGAACGGGCTCCGCTTATCGTGCCGGTAGACGTCGCCGAACGGCCCGAACAGCATGGCGACCATGTCCGTGTCGATGGGTGTCGTGTGTGCTCCGTGGCGATACTTGGGTGTGTGGAAAATGAACTTGTAGCCTTCCTTGATGCGCGGATGCGCGGACTGGGCTGCCTCCTGCCAGGTCATCACCACGTTTCGACCGCAGCGGACCTCGCACGACAGGTCGTCCTTCCTGACGCCGTAGCTCTCCGGGCCGGCCGGTCGAATCGCCTCGTGCGGCGGGGCGATGATCACGTTCGGCTCGTAGAAAGTCGAGTCCACCGGCTCGCGGTGTACGGGCAGGTTCTCGCCGGCCTCGATAAACTCGTCTTCCTCGCGGTAGAACTCGAGGCGGCCGCTCTTGGTGTACCACGGGCGTCCGTCCGCGACCTGCTCGTATCCGACCGCCTTGGGCATCGTCCGATTGTTCATCAGCGCGGGTACGCCTTCCTTGGCCTTGGCTTCCAGCTCGAGGAAGTTGTAACCCTTCGTGCTCGTCGAGTGATCCAGAATGCGCTGCAGGTAGACGTCCGTACGCCCCTCGCGAACGAACTTCCAATAGTCGTTGAACCGCTCGTCCTTCGTGATGGCCGCCAGCTTCGAGGCGACCAGGGCCAGCACCTCGATGTCCCCCATCGTGTTGAAGATGCGCGGCAGCGGCGTGCGGGGGAATACCTGAAGGAAGGGGTTGGTGACCGAGGCGGTCATGTCCGGATGCTTGAGTTCCGCCCAGCAGTCCACGCCGAAAACCACGTCCGCCCATTCGCACGACGAACTCCACCACCATTCGTTGACCGCGATCAGCTCGATCCGCGGCAGGACGTTGATCACGGTATTGAAATGCCATTTGACGTTCCCGAGGATCGAGTTGGCGTTGCCGAACCACAGCGATTTGGTCGGGGTCGGGATGTGGGTCGAGCCGGTCAACAGCCGGTGGCCGACGCGTAGCGGGTGATCCTCGTGGTTGTAGTAGTGCGCGGACTCCGCTCTCCAGTACGCCCGGGGCCGGGCCGGCCGGGCGGGATCGAGTTCGATGTCGAACGGGTTTTCGTTGATGTACTGCGGACAGCCGTTGAACAGGGCGGTGCGGTAATTGCCCGCGTAGGACCCGACGTTCCCCCCGATCCGGCCGACGTTGCCGGTCAACGCCGCCAGCAGGAACACCGTCCGGTCCTTATTGTCGTTGTTGAAGAACTGATTGGGCCCCATGCCCAGGGCGAACAGCGTTGTGCCGGGCTCCTGGGCGAGATGCCGGGCAAGGGATTCCACCGCCTCGGCCGGTGCCCACGTCAATTCCTCCGTGGTTTTCGGGTCGAAGTGCGCGGCGTACTCCCGGACCAGGTCAAACACCGGACGACACCGCACCTGCTTGCCGTCGGCCAGTGTGACCTGCGCCGAGCCCTCCAGCAACGCGTCGGTCACACCGGACTTCGCGCCCACCTCGTCGCGCGTCAGTGCCCGGGGGCGATTCTCCTTCGCATCCCACCACACGTAATCGCCCCAGTCGCGGCGGATGGCTTCGGGAATAAGCATCTCCTGGTGCGTGCCCGGCGGGGGCTCCTTCTCGTCCTTGCCCAGGACGCGCGTCTGGTTGCTCAAGGTCGCCGCCTGGCCGCCGAAGACGTCCTGCGCCCTCAGGTATTTGAACGTATCGGTGCGTACCAGGATCGGCAGGTCGGTCCACTGTCGCACGTAGTCGGCGTCGTAGAGCTTCTCCCGCAGGATCACGTTGGCCAGGCCCAGGGCCAGGGCGGGCGTGGTTCCCGGACGGACCACGATGGCGTCGTCCGCCTTGGTCGCCGTGGCGGAATACTCGCATGCGATCACCACGATGCGGGTGCCCTTAATGCGGGCTTCGGTCAGCCAGTGCGCGTCCGGCATCTTCGTGGTGATCCAGTTCATGCCCCAGACCACGACGGTCCGGGCGTGCTCGACGGCCGACAGGTCGAACTCGACGGTCTGCTGGCCCGTCACCATCGGATGGCCGGGCGGCAGGTCGGTGTGCCAACTGTAGTTGTCGAACCCCTTGCCGCCGATCGCCGTCTCCGCGTCGGTTTTGCGGAGGAACGAGTCGAGCAGGGCCATCGAGTTGGCCATGCGGTAGAAGCCGAAAATGCGGGTGATGCCCAGCAGCGGCATGCCCCCGCGGAACTTCAGCACCTGCGTGCCCGCGCCCTGGGTGGCCTTGACCGTCTCCTCGTCGTAGTGCTGCTCCAGAAGCTTGCGTTGCCCCTCGGGGCCGCTGTAGGTCCGCGCGATGTCGACCAGGGCGGCTGCGACGATTCCGGCCGCCTCGTCGTGAGTTACCCGGACCCACTCGTCTCGTGCTCGCTGGAAGAACTCGGTCGCAGGGCGTCCGTCCGCGCCGCGCGGAAAGCCTGCGTCGTGCCAGCGCTTGAAACCGGCCCGCACCATGCACTGGCTCACCCGGCGATCGCCGTAGAACCGTCGCGTCAACGCCAGCCCTTTCTGGCACACGCGCGGGTCCCATCGGTGCGTCGTGCGGTTGCCGTACAGGTCCCCGGCTTCGCCGTAACGCATCGTCGGGCCGATCCGCGTGATTACCCCCGAGCGGACGTACCCGTTCAGGATGCAGTTGTGCGTGTCGTTCGGGGCGCACAGGAAGGTGAACTTCGAGTCATATGCCCACAGATCGCGGTAGGTCCTCTCCCAGTCGCGATGGGGGTACGATTCGAGCGGATTGGCAATCGCATCGAGGCCCCAGGCCCGTGTGGCCGAGGCCGCCAGGGCGCCGAACCCCGCGGCACGGATGGCATCGAGAAATTCCCGCCGTGTGAGGTGCGTGTTCATGTTACGGTTGCTCCCAGGTACGGATGAAGGAGACAAGGGATTCAATTTCGGCCGCCGTCAAGGCCGGCAGGACCGTGGAGGGCTTCGAAAACGCATTCATCGAGGTGCCGGCTCGACCGCGGCTGATGGTTTCAAACAGATACGTATCCGTCGCGCCGGCGAGTAAGGCCTTGTTGTGAAGGGCGGGCCCTTCCAGGCCCTGTCCCTTGTTGCCGTGACAACCCTGGCAGTAGGTCGCGTACAGTCGTGCGCCCTCGCCGACGTCGCCCTTGGCCCAGCGAGCCGGTCGAGACTCCGCGGGCGGGGCGGGAGTGCCGCCAAGCCGCCGCAGGTGCGCGACGATGGCGTCGATTTCATCGGGCCGCAAGCCGCTTGCCGGATCGCCCCAGGCCGGCATGCGTCGTCCCGGCCGCCCCTCGCGAATGGTCCGGGCAATGAATTCATCCGAGGCGACCGCGAGGAAGTCCGGGTTGGCGACGGCGGGGAACGGCGCCATGCCGCCGTAACGCACACCCTCGCCTTGCCGGCCGTGACATCCCGAGCAGAAGGCGCCATATAACGTGGCGCCGTCGGCGGCGAACTCGCGCTCGCCCAGTCGTTCGCCGCGGACGCGATCCTTCGGCCAATACGTGCCGGGATAATCGCCGCGTCGCAGCGACAGCGTGTAGAGCGTCAGCAACTCGATCTGATCCTCGGTCACATTTACCGCCGGCATCTGCGAGCCGGGCACGACCTTGGCCGGCGCCCGAAAGTGCTCGGCAAACCAGTTCGCGATCGTCGGTTCGCCCGGAACGTGCGTGAAGTCCAGTCGGCCTGGATCTTTTTTCCCCACCCGGGTGAGATCAGGTCCTTCATCCCCGCCGACCCCGCCGACCTTGTGACAGCCCAGACAACCCAAGGAATGAAACAGTGACTTGGCCTCCACCCACCTCGCAGCGCCCACGCGCGTGGCCAGGTATCCGTCGATCGCGTCCAGGTCCGAAGCGGGGATCGGGCCAAACGTGTTCGCCCAGAGGCGGGCGCCGCCCCGGGCCGCCTCGAGATGTTTCTCGTACCAGTTCCGGTTCCAGCCGGTGATTCCGACCACCGAGAGATTGGGGCCTTCCATGCCGCCCCCGTCGGGTCTCAGGGTGCCTCCGCGGTCGTCGATGCGATGGCAAACCAGACAATCGTATCGCTCCACCAGGTTGCGCCCGCGAGCCAGTTCCTGCTGCTCGGGGACGCCTAGAGGCGTGTGGCAACTGCCGCAGCCGGCCTGGATGAATCGCAGAGGAATCATCGGACTGGGCCAGAAATGGACGTCCCCGTGGGCGTCGGCCTTTTCCGTCGCCAGGCCCTGGCCGGCGTGGCAGACGGTGCAGCCATACTCGCCCGGGTCGTGCGGAACCGGCTTGTGGGCATGAACCACGCGCGGGCCGGAGACTCCCTGTTCGCCCGCAGCCATGCCCAGATGACACGTCACGCAGCGATCGGTCGCTTGCAGGCCCGGGACAAGGGTCTGCCGCAGGCGAACGTCGACCGCACCCGCGTCGGCGCGGGCCGAGTGCTGGATCCGGCGCCAGTCCTTCAGGATATTCTCCTGGACGGCCGCCACGATCAGCAACGCGAGCGATCCCAGGCTGGACCACAAAAGCAGGTGTTTGTTCTTGTTCATGGCATCAGTGTTTTGGCCACTCGCTCGGCGACCAGTAAAACATCCAGTTCGGTCCGCGAAAGTACGTGCCGACGATCGTCAACAGGACAAAGCCGCACAGGAAACAGGTGAACAGCCCGATCGCGCCGGCCCGCACGGAATGATGGCGCCGCACGAGCCAGATCGAGTACACGCCGTAAAGAAACGCCAGGAGCGTCCCGGGATTGACGAAGGTGATCGCCAGTTGCCCAATGTCCGGAAACCACTCGCGCAGCCACCCGAACCGGATCGCGATCGCCTCGACGGCCAACGCCGCCGCCGTTCCGACGCCGGCCGACTCCAGCGCCAGCCGGCGCCCGCCCGGACCGCCGAACCACAGCCCCGTCCCGCTCTCCTCCCGGTCGAGGAACGGAATCAGGCCCAGGCCGATCAGCACGATCGCCGGGATGCCGATGCCTCCCATGAACGCCGAAAAAGACACCAGCTCCTGAAGGCCAAGGAAGTACCACGGCGCCTTGGCGGGGTTCTCGGGTACGTTGGGGTCAGCCAGTTCCTTCAAGGGCGCATCGGACAAGATCGCCAGGGCCAGGCAGACGAAGACGGTCACCATGAGAATGCCCAACTCGGCGTAGAACAGATGCGGCATCGACGGCACGGTGTTCTCCGGCCCGCGATCGACCGCGGCGGTACGCCCCCGCACGATGGCGGCCAGGTGATACGTCTTTTGCGGGGCCTCGGTGAACACCGGGTACGTGTCCGGTGGGGGGGGGCCAAGCCGCTCGTCCGCGTCGGCCGGCCGGACCAGGCCGCCGTCCTTGCGGATCCGCCAGAAATGCACCGCCAGAAGCGCGACCAGCAGCAGCGGAAGGGCCATCACGTGCAGCACGTAGAACCGGATCAACGCCTCCTCGCCGACCACGTCCGAACCCAACAGAAGCTGGCGCTGCAGCCCGCCGGGGTCGAACCATTCGGTCATGTTCAGCGCGTCGGTCAACTCGCGCGGCGACTGGGCGATATTCGCCCCGATCGTGATCGCCCAGTATGCGAGCTGGTCCCACGGCAGCAAGTAGCCGGTGAACGACAGCCCAAGGGTCACCGCCAGCAGGGCCAGGCCGATCAGCCAGTTGAACTC
>JAPKGY010000860.1 GCA_026647385.1 Phycisphaerae bacterium
TCCGGCGACGAGGCCGGTTCCGCCGCTTTCTCACGCTCGGCCCCCCCTTTGCCTCCGCGGCGCCCGGCGAGGTCCAGTTCTTTCGTCTCCGCAAATCGTCGATTCCGTGTCATATTCGCTATTCCTTGTTTTGGATCGGTTTGGTCACGTGTTTCGTTTTGTTCGGCGACCTTACTCGTCGTCGAACCGCATCGTCGGGGCCAGCCGCTCGCGTGCGTCGGCGATCTCAAGGAACTCCTCCGGCTCGAAGCCCGCGAGGCGGGCGATCAGGTTCGTCGGAACGGTTTCGCAACGGGTGTTGTAATCGCGGACGTTGGCGTTGTAAAAGCGCCGGGCCGCCTGGATGCGGTCCTCGGTGATGACCAGTTCGTGCATGAGCTTCCGAAAGTTCTGGTCGGCCCGCAGTTGCGGGTAGTTCTCGGCGACGGCGAAGACGCGTGACAAGGCCTCGACGAGCAGGTTCTCGCGCTGGGCCAGGTCGCTGCGGGAGGACGGGAGTGCGATGACTTCGCTCCGCAGCGATGCCACCCGGTCGAAGAGTTCCCGTTCGTGTCGGGCATAGCCTTTAACCGTCTCGACGAGGTTGGGGATCAGGTCGTGCCGGCGTTTCAGTTCCGTGTCCACGTCGCTCCACGACTCGCGGCAATAATTCCTCGCCCGCACCAACCCGTTGTAGAGCAACAGGGGTACGCCGACGATCAGCACGAAAACCACGATCGTTGCGACGAATTCAGGTGGCATGAGCGGTTCCCTTTCGAGGTTGTCCCCGCTGCTCCCACACGTATTCGGGGATCAGGTCCACGAACCCGATGGCGAACCGGATGGCTGGGCCGATCTCCTCCGGCTCGAACCGGTCGGTGTGGTACAGGGCAATCGTATCGCCCTCGAATTCCCAGTTGTAGTCCGGTTGTCGCATCAGATACTCGATCGCCCGGGCGTGGATCAGGTCGTAGGCAAACCGGCGGTCGGTGGCCGACACGTGGAACCGGCCGGAGAACTCCGCCGACTCGAAGTCGATATCCTCGAAGCCGACCGCCGCAGCCAGCCGGTCGAAGAGCCCTTCCCGCCGGATGATGACCTCGGACAGCCTCAACGGGACGGTGAGCAGGATCAGCCCGTAACGGTGGTGAGTTCTGTTCTTGCCGGATCCGGTTTCGTAGTGCAAGTCGCAGGCGAGGACGGGGTAGCCGTCGACCTGGCCGGCCAGGTGGTCTTCCGTATAGCGGTTGGAGCCTTTGTTGAGCAGATCGATGTGGTTGAACCGCCGCAGAACGCGGGTGCGATCGCGCGAGCTGTCGAAATGGAGGTTCAGTTCCCGGGCCACGCGGGCCAGGGCCTCGTCCCGCCGCCTGGCGGCGAAGTAGCTTGCGACGATCGCGGCGACCGCCGCGGCGATTATGACGGTAATGAAGAGAGCCTGCATGGGGACCTCGAGAGGCGAGTCGGCCAGCATCGCTCATCCCTCTTCGGGGTGGCTTCTACTCGAACAGCGTATACCGGCGGTGGGGCATGGCGAAGCCCGCGAACTCGTCGGGTACGAAATCGAACCGCCCGCCATCCCAATCGTCGCCGAAATGATAAAGCCAGGTCTTGCGGCGTACGGCCTCGGGCATCGTCCGCACTTCGTCGATCAGCGAGTGGACCGGGTTGGGCTCGTACGCGAGCTGCACCTCGTGGAAGCAGATCGATGCCCGTTCCATGAGCGGCCCGTAATCGTCGAAGTGGAAGCGGGTGTCGCCCGAGAAGAAGGCCCCCTTGCCCGCCTGCGTATCCTCGATGAACAAGCCGAAGGAAGGCCAGTCGTACTTCCGTTCGATCTGGATGTGGTCCGTCGGGAACAGTGAGAAGCGATACTTCTTCAGGACGGAGAATCCCTCCTTTCCCGGCTCCTGGTGGTTCAGGGCGAGGATGAAGAAATAGTCCTGCAGCAGGGCGTATCTGCCGGCCATCGCGCTGAGTCCGCCCTTGAGCGAGTTGTCCCACAGGTCGATCAGGATGCTGGCGGCGCTGATGATCTGGGCCTTGTGGGGCTTCCTGTCCGCCTGGTCCTGGTAGAAATAGCGGTTCATCAGGGCGAGTTCTTCCAGTCCGCCGATGTGGTCCGCATGCTGATGGGTGATGAATACCCGGTGGATGGCGGGATAGTTGATCGTGCCCTGGTTGTTCAGGTACTCGAACCCGCGTTTTTGCATGAGCTGGTACAAGGCCAGCGGCCCGGTGCTGCCGAAGTCGACCAG
>JAPKGY010000861.1 GCA_026647385.1 Phycisphaerae bacterium
GGCATGGCCGAAATCCGCGCGCTGAAGAAACGTTACGTCGAGGCGATCGAGTTTATTGAACTCGATGGCATCAGCGAGGCGCTCCGCGCGAAAGCGCGCCACGCACAGCTCAAGGCCGACCCCGTGGTGCAGTATCTCGTCATGGACGCCGTCGCCAATGTCCTCTGCCCCGCAACCAAGCTCTGGAACACCGGCATCGGCTCCCAGAAGATGCGTGAAGCCGTCTCCCTCATGGGTGGATACGGCATCACGGAGGATTGCCCTGGTTTCCTCGGCTACAAGTGGATGGACTCGCAGTTAGAAGCCACCTACGAAGGCCCCGAAGCCGTCCAGCGCCGCCAACTCTCGGTCACCATGACCAGCGAAGTCTTCCTGGCGCAGTTCCGCAACTGGATTCACGACATGCGCCGCCTCGCTTCCCACAATCCGGGAACCGGCGGATGCACCATCGCCTCGGCGATGGAACTGTGGGGGTGGACCCTGGGGCACCTGCGCATTCTGGGCGAGCAGGTGCCTTTGACGCTTCGGTTCGGCCGGCAGGAGCTGCTCTATGGCAAGGAACGGCTCGTTTCTCCGCTGGGCTGGGCGAACGTCCAGCGCGCCTGGGACGGGGTCAAGACGTTCTGGCGAGGGGCGATTTGGGACGTCGATGCCTGGTACGCCCATCCCGTCGAAATCGTCAACCGGGACGTTGACAATTACGACAGCAACGTCGACTTTTACGGGCTGTATGCCACCTACAAGGGGATCAGGAATCACGGCGTGGATGTGTACTTCCTCTCCCTGCGGGATGAGAACGGCTACACGAACTCAAACGTGGATCTCAGTGACGCGGGACATCGCGGCGATCTGACGGTCATGACCGCGGGCTCGCGGTTGTGGGGCAAGACGCCGGTGGGCCCGCATGTGTGGGACTACGACACGGAGTTCGCGAGCCAATTCGGGCAAAGTGCGGGCGATAACGTCTGCGCCCTCATGGGGTCCGCCGACACGGGCTACACGCTGAGCAACGTCCCGGCCGAGCCGCGCATCGGGCTCGGTTTCGACTACGCGAGCGGAGACGGCGATCCGCGCGACGGGACCCACGGAACCTTCAATCAACTGTTTCCGCTCGGGCACGCCTACTTCGGATACCTCGACCAGGTCGGCCGTCAGAACATCTGGGCGCAGAACGTCAACCTGACCCTCAAGCCCATCGAGAGCGTCACCACTCGCCTGGCCTGGCATACCTTCTGGCTCGATAAGAATCAGGATGCGCTGTACAACGCGGCCGGCGGGCGCGTCCGTCGCAGCCTTGCCGGGGGCGTCAGCGACGAAGTCGGCCACGAGCTCGACCTCACGATTCAATGGCGGATCGACCCGCACGCGTCCCTGCTGTTCGGGTACTCACACCTCTGGCCCGGCGATTTTATCTCCGAGACCGGGTCCGATCTGGCCCCCGACCTGTTTTATCTGCAGTATCTGTACCAGTTCTGAGAGGGTGCGTGGGAAGCGCGGGGACTGTCCCCCTCTCAGGGCTCTGATTGGTGCGCCACGCCTCCCGGTCACTGCACCTGCCTCGCCCTCAGCTCAGGATCGGGTCCCGGGTCAGGGCTGCGTGGAGTTTGTTTAGCGCAGCGGCCTGGATTTGGCGGACGCGCTCCTTGCTGAGGTTGACCAGGTCGCCGATCTCGCGGAAGGTGAGCGGGGCGGCCGCGGGCCCGGTCGGGAAGCGAGCAGCCAGCACCTGGGATTCGACTTCGGTCAGGCCGCACGAGTTGTCCCTGACCGTCCGCTCGAGCCTTTCGAGGTACAGGCCGTCGTCGAACGCCTCGTCCGCGTCCTGGGGATAATCCACGGCGGTCACGTCGACGACGGGAAAGCGTTGTTGTCGTCGCTGCTGGGCTCTGCACCGTCGCATGAGGGCACGAAGGATGACGTTGCAGGCATACGTGCTGAAGCGGAACCCTCGCCACGGGTTGTAGCGATCCACCGCCCGGATCAAGCCGAGCATGGCTTCGCTGATCAGGTCGTCGTGGTCGGCGTCCTCCTTCCGCACCTGGTTTACCATGGCGTGAACCAGGCCCAGGTTCCGGTTGACGATGTAGGACCGCACGATCTGCCAGCGGGCCGCCCAGCTTCGCCCCGTCCGTGAAATCGAAACGAGCGGGGAGCGGCGAAGCGTGGCCTGATAAGCGCAGGTGTGCATGGTGATGAAAAGCGTCCGTTCCGTGACTTCCGGCCCCAGTGTTCAGAC
>JAPKGY010000862.1 GCA_026647385.1 Phycisphaerae bacterium
GCGGGCTTCCCTTGACGCGACGCGGGCATACGCCCGCCACAAAGCCGCTTTGCGGCGAGTCGCGTGTCCAAGGGCTTCAGGTCGCCGCGGCGACTCGCCGTGGCAGCCCGCGCGGCTGTTCGATCCGCAACTGACCGCTACAAACGACCCGGAAATGCCGCAGCCAAAGAAAGCCCTTCCTGAATTCCTGAAGTCGCAACCGACCCGGAGAATCGGATGCATATGATGCGGGCGCTTCGCGACCTGACCCCGCGCTACCGCCCGCCGAAACGGTCACGGACCCGGAAAATCCCGGCGACTCCGGGGGACTTGTCCGAGATCCGGGATATCGTTAACATACGAGGCAACCGAGTAGTAATCCGTCGCGGGTCTGCCGTCGGCACGTGTCAATGTCCGGAGGTTCTCATGAAAAAGGCGATCAATCGTCGAAGTTTCCTGAAGCAATCGGCGGCCCTGGGCGCATTGGCGGTCGCCGGGGGAAAAGCCGTAGCCGCGGAGCAGCGCCTTCCCGTCTCGGTGACCACGCCCCGTCGGGGCCCAAACGAGGAGCTGCGCATCGCGTGCGTCGGCATCCGAGGCCGGGGCGGGAGCCACATCCAGGCCCACTGCCAGGGGCCGAACACCAAAGTCGTCACCCTCTGCGACGTGGATGAGCGATTGTTCGCCGAGCGACTCAAGCAGGTAGCCGAGTTGGGCAAACCCGCGCCCAAAACCGTTTGGAACATGCGCGAGATCTTCGACGACAAGGACGTGGACGCGGTTTCGTTCGCCACACCGAACTCCTGGCATTCGCTTGGAGCGATCTGGGCGATGCAGGCCGGCAAGGACGTTTACGTCGAAAAACCCTGCTCGCACAACATCTTCGAAGGGCGCAAGCTCGTCGAGGCGGCCGCCAAGTACAAACGCGTCGCTCAAGTCGGCACCCAGAACCGGGCCAACCCGGTCTTCCACGAGGCGATCAAGGCCATGAGGGACGGCGTCATCGGCGACGTCTTCATGGCCCGGGGCCTGTGCTACAAACGGCGAAACTCCATCGGCATCAAACCCGACACGCCCTGCCCCGAGGGCGTTCACTACGATCTCTGGCTCGGACCGGCACGTGTTCAGCCGTTCAACGAAAACCGATTTCACTACGAATGGCACTGGAACTGGGAATACGGCAACGGAGACATCGGCAACCAGGGCGTACACCAGATGGACGTCGCCGTCTGGGGACTGGGCAAGGACGGAACGCTACCGGTCAAGGTCAGCAGCATGGGCGGCCGCTACGGCTACACCGACCAGGGCGAAACGCCCAACACCCAGATCGCCATGATGCAGTACGACGACGGCAAGATGCTCGTCTTCGAGGTCCGCGGACGATACACGAATGACGAGAGCCTGATCCATGTGGGCAACCTGTTCTACGGCTCGAAAGGCTACATGGCGATCCACACCAAGGGTTACGACACGTTCGTCAATGACAAGCCCGGCCCGAGCCTGAAAGCCAAGGAGAAAAGCACCATCTTCACGAACTTCCACGACGTCTGCCGAAGCCGCAAGGTGGAGGACCTGTACGCGCCGGTCAGCATCGGCCACTACTCGGCGGCCTGCTGCCACCTGGCGAACATCTCCTACCGCCTCGGACGGACGCTCGAGTTCGATCCGAAGACCGAGAAGTTCCCCAACGACGCCGGCGCAAGCAACATGCTGACGCGCGACTACCGCTCGCCCTACGTCGTGCCCTCGGAGGTATGACCGGACGGCGCCGGGAAACCGCCGGAAGATCGAAGCCATCGAACGGGGCATGGGTCGACAGCACGGCCCATGCCCCTTACGCTTCTCCGGGTACGTCGTGAAACCGGCGACCGAAGCGACCTGGCGGTGCGCGGCACGCCGCGTACCGACCGGCAATGACAGGATCGAGCCGATGCTGCTGCGACTGTTCCTTCTGTTCACGATCGGGCCGCTGATCGAGCTCGCCCTGCTCATCGAGGTCGGCCGGCACATCGGCGCGGGCTCGACGATCGCCCTGGTGATCCTTTCGGGCATCGTGGGCGCGTCCCTGGCCAAGTACGAGGGGCTGCGCACGTTCCGGGCAATCCAAACCGACCTCGTCGCCGGCAGAATGCCCTGTAGACAGGAAATGCCCGCTATTGAATCTGTATATCGCAGTTACAAGGATATGGGATTGGTGGTGATCGGGTTGAACCTGACCGCCCAGGATTCCAAACAAGCGGCGGCTTCGTTTGCGCAG
>JAPKGY010000863.1 GCA_026647385.1 Phycisphaerae bacterium
GTCTGGGATGATTACATGTCATCCGCCGGCAGAGTCTTCATCTGCTCGAGCGTGAACACCGGCCCGTCCTTGCAGACGTAGACCGGGCCCGTGTTGCACCGCCCGCACTTGCCGACGCCGCACTTCATCCGGTTTTCGAGGCTCGTGTAGATGTCCGCATCCGCCAAGCCCATCTTCGCCAGGACCGGCAGGGTGAATTTGATCATGATCGGCGGGCCGATGACCAGGGCGATCGCGTCGTCAGCGGGGATGTTCGCCCGCTCGACGACCGCGGGCACGAATCCGATCTCGCCCTTCCAGTCGGAGGTCTCTCCGCCCGGGTCGACGCATTGCACGACGCGCACACGTTCGTGCTTCGCCCACTCCTCCAACTCGTCGCGAAAGACGAGGTCTTTCACCGCCCGAGCGCCGTAAACGATCGTGATGTCCCCGTAGTCCTTGCGGTTCTCCAGGGCGTACCAGATCGCGCAGCGGATCGGCGGCATGGCGATTCCGCCGCCGATAAAGATCAGGTTTCTTCCCTTCCAGGCGTCCATCGGGTAGAAGTTGCCGTACGGCCCGCGGAAGCCGATCGTATCGCCCTCCTGCACCCGCCACAGCGCGTCGGTCACCCGGCCGGTGCGGCGAAAACAGAACTCGATGAAGTCTTTCCAGGTCGAACTCGAACAGATGTTGAACGTGGATTCGCCGTAGCCGAACGCCGAGAAGATGCCGAACTGACCCACGCTGAACGAGAAGGCTTTCGCCTTGTCCTCATCCAGGAACCGGACCCGCATGGAGCGCACGTCCGGCGTATGCTGCCTCACTTGAACCACTTCCATCAGATCAGGCTGGTAGATATTGTCCGTCATAACGTCGCTCATGCGCCCCGGGCCGCCGCCTCGGAACCGTTCGTCACCGGAATCCGCTTCACCGCCTGCTGCAGTACCGTCTGGACGCCCAGGCTCACGGGGCAATTCCGCGTGCAATTGCCGCAGCCGGTGCAAAGCACCTCACCGAACTTCGTCGGATAAACCGAAAACTTGTGCAGCAGGCGCTGGCGCTGCCGCTGGCCCTGCTTCGTCCTGGGGTTGTGACCCGAGGCATGGAGCGTGAAGAGGCCGAACTGGCAGGCGTCCCAGTTTTTGACCCGCACTCCCGCTCGCGCGTTGCCCTCGTCGGCGATATCGAAGCAGTGGCACGTCGGACAGGAATAGCTGCACGCCCCGCAGCCCATGCAACGCAAAGTCAGCTCCGGCCACAAGGGGTTGTCGAAGTTGCCTTCCAGGATCGACCGGATCGCACTCGGATCGAACTTCGGCTCGGGACCCGGCGGCACCCGTCCGATCCTGCTCGACTGCTCCGTCCGTCCGGCCAGCAGCTTTCGGCCTTTCTCCGTCGCGCACCGCGCTTCGTAGGATCCGTCGCCGAGATCGATCAGGAGCACGTCGGAGCCGCGCTCGGCATCCGGCGCAAGACCGACCGACGTGCAGAAGCAGTGGGCATCGTGCCGCGGGCACGCGACCGTGATCACCGTCGTCAACTCGCGCCGCCGATTGTAGAATGAATCCCTGTAATCCCAGTTGAACACATGGTCGAGGATCGGCAGGCTGGCCGCGTCGCAGGGCCGGGCACCGACCACGATCTGTTCCGCCGACAGCGGCTCGGGGTCGCCCAGACTGATCTTCTTGCCTTCGAGCCGATAACTGTAGAGTACCTCATGCCTCGGGAACACCACTTCCTTGATCGAGTTTGCCGGCCGAACGTACCCGTCGAGCAGTAACTCGTCCGCCGCTTTCAGCGAGGCGTACAAAACCAGCCCGGGCTTGACGCGCCGCGGACCGTACACCCGCGTGCCCGCGGGTATCCACTCGCCCACCAGGCGGCGCAGCTTCTCCTGGGAGATGATCTCGCTCACCGGATGAACTCCTCCTTGTCCTGCAGGCTGTATGAACCGACCACCGGATCAGCCTCCGGGTCCATGCCGGATCGATAACCGAACTGCGCCTCCGCGGACCGCGCCAGCGTCAGATTCAACAGCCGCAGGTTGATGCCGACCGGGCACGCCCGCGTACACTCGTCGCACCCCACGCAGCGCCCCGCCAGATGAAACGCCCTCGTCAGGTGCCAGGCGAAGTTTCCCTTTAACGTGGCCGACGTATCGATGCACTGCGGCTGGTTCTTGTCAGCCAGGCAGCGGTTGCAGTAGCACAACGGGCACACTTGGC
Organism: Phycisphaerae bacterium; assembly: GCA_026647385.1. Classification (GTDB taxonomy): domain Bacteria; phylum Planctomycetota; class Phycisphaerae; order UBA1845; family PWPN01; genus JAPKGY01. The sequence continues at coordinate 2,208 of JAPKGY010000863.1, forward strand.
GGCACGCGTAGCACTTCACGCACCGGC
>JAPKGY010000864.1 GCA_026647385.1 Phycisphaerae bacterium
GGCAAACTCACAGTTGCCAACGCCAATCCCTATGGTGCAGTGGGAATCGTCAACATCCTGAATCTGCAATTCAAAGCGGTTGGCGAGCCCCCGTCTTCGACGGCGACGCGAACGACTTCCTGCAGAAGACATGGTACGGCTGGGCACAACGGGCCGGCATCGATGAGAACGGGCTCGAAAAGACGTTCCGCCAGCGCGAAGCGGGCTACTACCCGATCCCGTTTGCCCGAGGCTGCAAGATCGTCTTCATCGGCAGCCACCACGAGGTACACTTCTACCAGGTTCAGGTCCGGCTCTACGAACCCTCGGCGCAGGTCGTCACGTTCGCGCCGGAAGACCTCAAGACGTACAAAGCGGATATCGAGCGGGCGGCGAAGGTGCTGGCTGACCCGGACGGGCAGTGGGCTTACGCTTCAGATGAAAAGGAACTGGGGATCGACGTCACACTCGCACCCGGCGAGAAAGTCGATCTGGCCAGGCTGGACGGCCCCGGCGCGATCGAACGCCTGACGCTGAAAGCCGGTGGTCAGCGCATCGAGGGCGTGCTCCGACAAACCGTGCTGCACGTCGTCTGCGACGACTACCCGCGCCCGCAGGTCGAGAGCCCGCTGGGCGATTTCTTCGGCGCCGCCCCCGGCATCAACCCGTACACCAGCGTGCCGTTCACCGTGAAGCCCGACGGCACGATGATCAGCCGGTTCGTCATGCCCTTCAAGAAGAGCGTGCGGGTCGTAGCCCACAACCGCAGCGACCAGGAAGTCAAGATCGTCGGCTCGCTGCTGCCGATGAAGTACGCGTGGGACGACGGTCGGTCGATGCACTTCCGGGCCCGCTGGCGGGCAAATCACAACCTCATCGGCTCCAACAAGAACGTGCAGGACATCCCGTACCTCGTCGCCCGCGGCCAGGGCGTGTTTGTCGGTGCGGGAGCCTATCTGCTCAACCCCAACACCATCCCCAGCTCGAGCGGCAACTGGTGGGGCGAGGGCGACGAGAAGGTCTTTATCGACGACGACGTCCAGCCCTCGACGTTCGGCACCGGCTCGGAGGATTACTTCAACTACGCCTGGTCCTCGTCCGACATTTTCGAGTTCCCCTACTGCGGCCAACCGCGTAACGACGGGCCCGCGAACCAGGGCTTCGTCACCAACTTCCGCTGGCAGATCGTCGACTGCATGCCGTTCCAGCAGTTCCTCGCGTTCTACATGGAGCTGTACCCGCACAGCACGGTGCCCGGGTTCAGCTACTGCCGGACAGCCTACCACTACGCCAGGCCGGGGATGATCGACGATATCCTGCCGATTGCCCCGGAAGACCTGCGCCATCTGGAGCAGAACAACGGCTGGCAACCCGAGGCGGCCGGCCGAGCAACCGATGCCGCCTTCCACGCGGCCGAGGATCTGGCCGCCAGGAATGCAAACGTCACGCTCCGCAAGGGCAACCTCTACGCCGGCGGCAGCCTGATGGTCTGGCAGCCGAAGGAGAAAGGCGACACCCTCACGCTAAAGCTGCCCGTCGCCCGGGACGGCGACTACGTCGTCCACCTCGTGGCCGGCCTCGACGCCGAGTCCGGGCGGTTCGGCGCCACGCTCAACGGCGAGAACATCGGCCTGAACGAAATCGATCTCTATGTCCCCTACCGCAAGCTGCTCCGCGATTTCAGCACACGGACGGCCAGCCTCAAAAAGGGCGAGCACGACCTGACGATTCGCTACCAGGGGCCGTCGCCGGCGGGCGCGGACGTAAAGCGGCCGGTCATCGGCCTGGATTTCATTTGGCTGCAACCCAAAAAGTAGGGCGGTTTCCGGCAGGAGAGTTTCGTTGTGGTGCGGCCATCCGCAGGTGAGTCGCCGCGGCGACCTGAAGCCCGCGGCTCTTTTATCCCCGAATCGGTCAGCTTGAGTTATTACCTGATCGAGCACGGCCATTGAGCAGCGATCACTGCACCCGCTGATAGATCGTCATGTTGCGCAACGACGCGATGCACCGGAACTCCGGGCATCGGCCGAAGTACTCCCGCATCGCCCGCGGAACGCCGGGAAAGCCCCGGCCACTCGTATCGTGCAGGGCGACGTGTCCGCCGGAAATGACGTGAGGGGCAAAACCCTCCAGGTCGGCCAGAACGTCCTCGTACTCGTGTGATCCGTCGATCCAGAGCAGTCGGATCGGCTGGGCCCAGCGCGGCGCGACCAGTTGCGATCGCTCGCGGATCGGCTCGACGAACGGGGC
>JAPKGY010000865.1 GCA_026647385.1 Phycisphaerae bacterium
CGGTCGCCAGTCGCGGAAACAGCACGCGGATATGCAGTGCCGGGTGCCTGTACACGATGGTCAGGGCGTTGCCCTGGGCAAAACCCGAGTTGCTCCGTTATCATCAAGCTGTGGACGCCGACGGGGGCACGGGTGTAACCTGTGCCTCGATGGTGTTCTGGCACGAATGACATTTCCGAAGGATCGTCGTCCCGGCGGGCGCGCGGTGCCCCGCTGGTTTGGATATAGCGACGGGCAGACCCTCCGAGGAGACGAACGATGTACAGATTCCTGTTGATTTCCCTCACGACCGCGACACTGTGTTTTGCGAGCACGGGCTGCATGAGCCGAGCGATCAAGGAGGGCCTGGGCGTGGCCACCGGGGCCAGCGGCAAGGTCGTCGAGGTCCAGAAGGTGACGGACCTGAGCAAGTACAAAGGCTTCAGGATCGAGTCGCTGAGCGCGGCGCCGGGCCTGAAGATGCCTTCGGAGGTACCCGCGCTCATCCGGCAACACTTCGACGAGGCAGCGGGCAAGAGAGGCCTGAGCGCTTCCGGAACTCCCAGCCTGAAGCTGTCCGGCGAGATCATTCACTTCGAGTCATCCGGGGTCGTGGACACCGCGATCGGTCCGCTGGAGGAAGTGATCGTCCGGACCCGACTGATGGACGGCGAGAGCGGGCAGTTGCTGACCGAAGCGAACCTGATCGGCCGGGCGAAGTCGACGACCGCCGGCGGAGCGGAGAACCTTTCCAAAGGCGCGGCCAAGGCCCTCAATAGCTGGCTCAAGGAATGTGGCCTGAAAGCCGACGAAGACGACGAGAAGGAGTGACCCGGGCCGCAGCAGGGGAGTGTTACGGTCTTCCCCATTCGATCGGCCGCGCGGGTCGCCACGGCGAGGAGCGCTGAAGCCCTTGACACGCGAAGTGCCGCAAGGCGGCCCCGTGCAGGCGTATACCCGCCTCGCGTGTCAAGGGAAGCCCGGGGCTTTGCGTACCTGTTTGATCGGTCCTGGTTGGCTTGCAAGGCTTGTGAACGACAGCTTTCTCAGTCTGATCGGCGGCGAGCGGCGCGGGCTGGTCGCGACGACGGCGCGCGGAGCATTGCGTCTCTGCGCGATCGGCTACCGGGCGGTGGTCGGTCTTCGCAATCACTATTACAACGCGCTGGCCATGCCCTGGTGGCTCGAGGTTCCGGTCATCTCGGTCGGGAACCTGACCGTGGGCGGCACGGGCAAGACGCCGATGACGCTGTGGATCTGCCGGCAGTTGCTGGCCCGCGGGCGCAGGCCGGCTGTGCTGAGTCGGGGATACAAGGCGTCGGAGGAGGGTCTGGCCGACGAACTGCTGATGGTCACCCGGCTGTGCCCGGAGGCCGTCGCGATCGCTCACGCGGATCGCCGCAGGGCGGGCCGACTGGCGGTCGATCAGTTTAGCGCGCAGGCGGCGGTGCTCGACGACGGGTTCCAGCACCGCCGCATGGGCCGGGACCTGGACGTGCTGCTGATCGACGCGACCCGGCCTTTCGGGTTTGGATACCTTCTGCCGCGCGGGTTGCTGCGCGAGCCGATCCACAACCTCCGGCGGGCCGACGTCGTCGTCGTGACCCGTTGCGATCAGGCATCTCCCGAAGCGATCGCCGAGATCGAGGGCGTGGTTCGGTGGTACAGGCCGGGTACGCCGTTGTTGCGGTCGGTTCATCGGGCGGTGGGGTACGTGGATCTGGGGGGTCGCGAGTCGCCGTCGCCGTCGGGCGGACGGATCGGGGCGTTGGCGGCGATCGCTCGGCCGGACGCGTTCGAACGGACGCTGACCGAGCGGGGCGTGGCCCTTGCGGATCGACTTCGCCTGCCGGACCATCACGTGTACACCGCAGACGATGCGGGGCGGATCCAGGCCTGGATCCGGTCGGCCGGCCTGGACGCGGTGGTCACCACGGAGAAAGACGCGGTCAAGTTGGATCGGCTGGGGGCCCAGTGGCCGGTGCCGATGCTGACCTTGCGCGTGGAGATCGCCCTGCTGGACGGTGGTGATAAGATACTGGGCGACCTGATCGACGAGACGTTAAAGGATTTCGACGAGGGCGGCCCGCGCCGGCATCATTCGAGCGAGGATTAAGTCAGCCATCATGACCACACCGAACGAACCCAAGCCGCGACATTCAAGCGGGCCCAGCCCGTCGGACCGCCCCGCGCCGCGTTACCGGCCCGTGGACCTGACCGGCCTGCGGCTGCATTCCGTGCATGACCG
>JAPKGY010000866.1 GCA_026647385.1 Phycisphaerae bacterium
ACGCGTTTTCCATCACCGCAGCCGTGTTGTGCCAGAGCAGCAACAGGGCCTCGGCCCCCACCGCCTCGGACGTCAGCGAATAAACAAACTCGTTGAACAGCAGCCACATCAGCACAGGCCACCACAGAATCGTCTCGACCCCGGCGGCCCAGAGCACCCGCACCCGGTTCGGTGCACAACAACCGGGCAGCAGGGCCAGCGATCCGATCAGGCCCGCCAGCACCGCACAGCCAGCCATCAGAATCCCGATCGACCAGGCGGCGGAGCCCAGCCACAGGCCCCACCCCAGACCGCCCGGCAAACGGGCGCAGACCTGCCACACGCCAAAGGCGGCCCCCAGCGCCGCCCCCCAAACCATCCGTCTGTAGATCCATTGGCCGTACATACCGCTCCCCATCAGTCGCTCCGCACAATCATAACCGGTTGACGGCCACAGACCACATCGATCGGGATTCCATTCCATCCTCACACACCAAACGAGCCCCGAAGTACACCGGATCCGTCGTGGAGCGCCGATCGCAGCGCGGCGGCGTTTCCCGGTTTCGCCGCGCTGTTGTGTCCTCGCGTTTCCCCGATCACCTCCTCCAGCCATTCGAGCCGTGAGGCCTGCATCGAAGCTGCAAGCCGCTCTTGAGACTCCAGGTACTTCTTGGATATGCTTTCTGCATCCGGCACCGTGACTTCGGACGAGCCGCCTGAGATGGCACCGAACACCGAGATGAACACATGATTTCGAAGCAAACGACCGCTCTCCGCAAGGCAAGTCCGATCCGAACAGCCAGGTCGCTGCTCTCCGATATACGTGAACTCATTCTGTCTGCTCGCCAACAACTGGCCCGCGTAGCACATGAACCGCCGGCTCCTGCCACTCTCGCGGATGCACCCCTTCGTGAGCGGTGCGGCTCCGCGGACTGGCATCCGGGCTGGATGCCGGTTACGGTAGTGAGTCGGCCGCAAGGGCCGAAATACCCGCTCGCGGGGGGTCTCGAACGAGGAGAATAACGATGCACGGCTTGGTCGCGTTCTGCGTCACGGTCGCCACGATCGCCGCCGGTCCCGGTCAAAAGGGCGAGTTCCAGTGGTTCAAAGGCAATCTTCACACCCACACGTGGTGGAGCGACGGCGACAGCCCGCCCGAAACCGTCATCGCCTGGTACAAAAACAACGGCTACCAGTTTCTCGCGCTGACCGACCACAATCAGATCAACGTCGGCAACAAGTGGGTCAGTCCGGACAAGAACAAGAAGTCCAGCGCGGCAGCCGCGGGGGCCGAGTACGCCAAGCAATACGGGCCGCGGTGGGTCGAGACCAAACCGGAATCGCAGGAGCCCGGGGCCGCGACCCTCTGGCGGGCCAAGCCACTCAGCGAGGTCCGGGCACTGTTCGAGGAGGCTGGCAAGTTCCTGCTTATTCCCGGCGACGAGATCAGCATCGCCCACGGGACGATCCCCGTCCATCTCAACGGCTTCAATCTGCTCGAAGCCGTCCCGAACGAGCAGGCTGACACCGTTACGGGGACGTTGCAGAAAGCGATCGACGACGTCATGACCCAAAGCCAAAGCACCGGCACCAAGATGCTCGTCCAGATCAATCATCCCAACTTCAAGTGGGCGCTGACGGCTGAAGACATCTTCCCGACCCGCGGCGCCGCCCTGATGGAGGTCGCCAACGGCCACAACGGCGTCAACAACGCCGGGGACCGTGAACATCCCTCGGTCGAGCACATCTGGGACGTCGTGCTGACCAAACGGCTGGGTGAATTGAATATGCCCATCCTGTACGGGACCGCCACCGACGACGCCCACTTCTTCGGTCCGGGCGCGGATGCAACCCGGGCCATTGCAGGCCGGGGATGGGTCATGGTCCGAGCGCGCTATCTCACTCCGGAGCACGTGCTGCGGGCGCTGGAGCAAGGCGACTTCTACGCGTCGAGCGGCGTGACGCTCGATGAGGTCCAGTTCGAGAACAACGTCCTCAGCCTCAAGATTCAGCCCAAACCCGGGGTCTCCTACCGCACGCAGTTTATTGGCACGCTCCGCGGCTACGATCCGAAGGCCACGCCGCGAACCAGCGACCCCGAGGCCCGCCTGACGATGAAGTACCTTTCAGGGCTTTAAATGATAACTTTGTCAATTCCCCCAGGGCGTTGCCCTGGGCTATAATCTTGATGCCCTTTCAGGGCTGACATAGACCATTTGTGCAATTTGTGCTGCGCCCCAACTCGAAC
>JAPKGY010000867.1 GCA_026647385.1 Phycisphaerae bacterium
CGCACCTGGATACTGACCTGCTGCACACCGGCCAACGTCGTCATATTGACGAACTTCGGCTGGTCCGCCAGTTCCTTCCGCGCGGTCGCGCGGCTCTGGGCTGCCGCATCGAGAGCCTTTAGAAATGTATCGAGTTGAGTCGCGTCTTCCGCTCGCCGCAACATCCCCTTGACCACAATAACATCCTGGGACCGTCGAACTTCGAGGTTGCAGTCGGGGAACAGTTCGTTGATCTCCGTCTGGAGTCGGCGAAGATCGATCATTTCGGGCTCGGCTCCTCGCTGGGCGGATCCCGGGGCGGCCGTGACGCCCGCGCCCGGCCATTCAGCCAAATTCGCGTACTTCAAGCCGGTCGCTCCCTCGGAGGCCTTGAGGAAAGCCTGCAACCGCGCAGCTTGATCCTCCGTGGGCAGGAAACCCGTGATAATCACCACCTCCTGGGACTGGGCGACGTCCAGGCGCGCCTTCGGGAACAACTGGGCGAGTTCCTTGCGGATGCGCTCCAACTCGACCCGGACGTCGATCTTGGCGTGCCAGGTCTGCTCCTGTTCGCCCCACAGCAGCAGATCCGTGGTCCCGATCTTCTTGCCCAGCACCAGGACCCGTTGCGGTGCGATGCCCTCGACGTCCGCGACCTTGGGCTCGGTGACGGACACGCGCTTGACAGGCCACGGTGCCGCAATGAGCTTCGATTGACCCACTTCGACAACAATGGTCTCTTCCTGCGGGGCCACGTCCGTCTCGGCCGCCGGAGCAACAGCCGCCATCGGCGGGAGTAAAATCCATGCAGTGATTGCACCAAGGGATCGAATGAAAAGGGCTCTTTGGGGTCTCACGGTTGCCATCCTTTCTGGTCTTCACCCTGTCGCCGCAACATATCCGTCGTTGAGGACAAGCCGGTTCGCCCCCCCCTGGGCGCAAGCCTCGGGATTCCCCCTGCCACGAGGCCTAGCGGCCGGCCACCTCAATCGCACCGAACCTTTTCATCTCCTTTTCCCGTGCGCGAAGAATCGTCATTTCCCACGTCCGGGCGCACGATTCCTCGCCTTCGCCCGGTTTAGCCTTCTGTTCGCCTTCCGCGATCCGGGTTCTGTCCATCGGATTCCGTAGAGCCAGGGCAACGGTGCCGTGCCGCATGGCCGCCTGAAGCTGCTCGGCCTGGCTGCTGTTGACCAGGAGAGTTACCACGTGCTTCTTACTGGCCCCGCCGATCACGTTTTTCGAGGGCTTCGCCCCCTCGCCTTCCGCCCCGACGATCGTCTGCTGCTCGATGCTGAGAACCTGAACGCTCTGGAAAAGCGTTCGGGTAACCGCTTCCTCCGTCGGCCGCGGACAGAACGTCACCAGCACGTCCACCAGACTGCCCGGATACAGGATTCCCGCGAGCCCCGATTCGTCGGTCAGTTCGACGCCGACCGCCCGCATCCCCTCCGGGAGCGCCGCCGCCAGGTGCAGGCCGCTGCCTTCCTTCGCGAAACACGTCTTCGTGAAGGCTTGGCCCTTCACCAGCGGCATCGTCAGCACCCGTCCGACCACCTGCACCGGATCCGTCATGTAGCCCGCGGGCGCGGTATCCCGACGAACGGCTCGGACCTCGACCGCATCGCTTCCGACAATCTGGGTGGCTGAAAGATCCTTGCAGGCCACCAGCACCCTGATTTCCGGATTCGGGTCGATGCCCGCCTGGTCGCCACTACGGCTCGCCTGGATCCCACCCACCAGAACGGAAGCACAGACCGCCGCCACCATGCCCAGAACCACAAGACCAACGACTTGCCATTTCATGACTCGGTCCCCCTGTTAAGGGCACCCACCGAGAAGTGCCAACCCCAAAACCTGCCCGGAGGCAGTTCGTCACATCCCAACCAGACGTGCGGACGCTACGCGCCCTCCTTGGCCATACTGACTGAAAAGCGAAGCTGCCCGGGCACCGGAATGAACGAGGTCTCCAGCAACTCGAGGGACGTGCCCTCGTAAGGCGCCGTTACGGTCACGGTGAGGATCTGGCCGGCCGTCAGTTCGCCGACCTCGCCCGGCTCGATCGTAACCGTGTACCCGGTGATCCCGGCCCGGCTCATCAGGCCGTTCACCCCCGCGTTGATGTCCGCATTACTCGCATCGACACGCGCGCCCACGCGGGCACCATGCCTGGCAGCGTTCGCGATCTCTTCGCTCTTGAGATAGATCCATCCGTACTCGAATATGCCCAGCGAAACCAATAGCA
>JAPKGY010000868.1 GCA_026647385.1 Phycisphaerae bacterium
CTCCCGGAACTCGGGGATCTCCCGGAACTGGGGAATCTCCCGGCATTTCGGTTTAGCCGCGACCCGAAGGGGAGCGCTTTGTCCTCCCACACTCATCTCCCCTCGCGCGCACTCATTTCCCCGCGCACGCATGCTTTTGCCGCGTACGATCGTCGCCCCCGCGTGCACGTGGTTTTTCCGCGTGCAACTATTCTCTCCGCGCGGAAACGCTTTTCTATGCGGGATGGATCCACGCTCGCCCGCGAATGCGAACCATCGGCCAAGGACCCGTGGAGGAATAACCGATACTTTTTGCCGCTCTCTTCCTGGATTTTCCAGGGGTATCAGCGTGCCATGGGTATCCGTTAATCGTCGACGAATCGAACTACAGAAGTTCCGCAATCTGAACCGCGTTCAGGGCCGCGCCTTTGCGGAGCTGGTCGCCGCTGATGAACATGTCGATGCCGCACCCGTCGGGTTGGCTGATGTCCCGGCGGATTCGGCCGACAAGCACGTCGTCCTGATCGCTCGACTCGAGCGGCATGGGGAAGTAGTTCTTCTCGCGATCGTCCACGAGCTTGACGCCCGGCGCGGATCGCAGGATGTCGCGGACCTCGTTTTCCGTGATCGGCCTGGAAAACTGGATGTTGATGGACTCCGAGTGCGCCCGCAACACCGGTACGCGAACGCACGTCGCGGTGATGCCTATGGTGTTGCAGTGGAACATCTTGTGGGTTTCCTTGACCATCTTCGTTTCCTCTTCGTTATAGCCGTTCTCGCCGATCTTGGAGTTGTGGCTGAAGAGGTTGAAGGCAATCTGGTGTGGCAGCACCTTGGGGGCGATCTTCTTGCCGTCGAGGAAATCGCGGGCCTGCTCCTGCAGCTCGACCATGGCCTGGTACCCGGCGCCGCTGGCGGCCTGGTAGGTGCTGATGACCAGGCGTTTGATCGGATTAACCTTGTGCAGAGGCCACACGGGAACGACCATGATGATGGTCGAGCAGTTCGGGTTCGCGATGATCCCCTTGTGCGTGTGGACGTCCTGCGGGTTCACTTCGGGGACGACCAGCGGCGTGCCGGGGTCCATCCGGAACGCGGACGAGTTGTCGACGACGACGGTGCCCGACTGGGCGGCGATGGGCGCGAACTTCTTGCTGATCGAGCCGCCCGCGGAGAACAGAGCCAGATCGACTCCCTTGAAGCTGTCTTCCTTGAGTTCCTGGACGGTGTACGTCTTACCCTTGAACGTGATGGGCTTGCCAGCCGACCGGCTCGAGGCGAGAAACGTGATCTTCTCGAACGGGAAGTTCCGCTGTTCGAGAACCCGCATGAATTCCTGACCGACTGCTCCGGTCGCACCAACGACCGCCACATGCCCGCTCATGATCTTCGCTCATTTCGTAGAGGACCTCGCGCTGACCGGCACACCACCGCGGTGTGCCGACGGACGCCTTCCCACCCCCTCGCGTTCCGCGAGGGCATAGCCCCGCGATTCTAACGAAATCAGCCTTTCCAGGCAACGTCCGGGAATGTCCCCCGCGATCCGCGGGGTGCGTTCGCAAACGGGCGGCATGGACCGGCGGGCTGGGGTGGCCCGCGCGTCCTTGAAACGATCGAGAACCCGCCGCCGACGCCGGCTGTCCCTCACGCCGCCCGTTTTTTCCGCAAATCCACGAAACTTCGACCCGATACAATGAAATAGCGGAGTCCCGGCGCCCGTTTCTCAGGGGAGGAGGGCCACCATGACCCAGTTGCGAATCAGCGGTACCGTTTTTCTTTTGGCGACGTTTAACGTTTCCGCCTGGGGCCAGGTGTCAGGCCGGGTGCTGAACAACGGGCAGGCGACCCTTACGGTTCAGCCTGGCCCCGTCCAGATCACCCTCGATATCCGGCTGGAGAGCACGGTGTCGCTGGCGGCCGTCGAGTTTACGGTCGATTGTTCGCAGGGCGAGTGGTTTGCGTTTGGCAGTCCTCCGCTGGTCATCGGGACGCCCTGGGACGAGTCCAGCAACATGTCGCCCCAGCCGATCCGGGAAAATGACCTGCTTTCAGCCAGGCCGGACATCATCCTCTTCAAGATGGACCTGCCGGACCATCCAGCCGAGGCTTTCCCCGCCACCATTCTCAGCGTGAACATCAAATCGGTCGCCGACCTGCCCGCCGGCGGCTCATATACCTTCACCCTCGGAGGTGTAGGTCTCCCGCCGATCTGGGTGCGGGCGACCGACGGTGGCGGCATCGA
>JAPKGY010000869.1 GCA_026647385.1 Phycisphaerae bacterium
CCGTACGATGGAAGCATTGTAAGACAACACGATGTTCTTCAGCAAACCCGGCAGGAAACGAAAATTTGGCCAAGGACGACGCGAAGGCCATCGAGCGATGGCTGGCATCGAGCAAGACCACGCGCGACGCATGGGTCGCCCTGCGTTACGAGCAAAGCCGCAAGCGAGGAAGTTCAACATGACGGCCGCCTCAGGGAAGGGAGCCTCTTTCTGGCGCATCACCGTTTCACCCAAGCACGAAGATCTGGATTCAACGGGGGCAGCCGTCCTGCGTGACGTACACGATCTGGGCCTCGCGCACGTGCGCCGCGTGGCCGCGGGCAGATTGTTCCTGCTCGAGGGGAAGCTTGGCCCGGGCGAGATCGAGCGTATCGCGACGGAACTGCTCGTCGATCCGATCACCGAGGAGTACCGCTTCCAGAGCGGGGGCAACGATCCGGATCTGCCGGGTGCGGGCTTCGACGCCGCCTTCGAGGTCCACCTGAAGGGCGGCGTGATGGACCCGGTGGCGGCTTCGACGCTGGCCGCCATCGGCGATATGGGCATCGACACGACGGGCCTGGGCGTCTCGACCGCCCGGCTCTATCGGCTGGCAGGACTGAAATCGATCGATGAAGCGGAGTTCCTCGCCAAACGACTCCTGTCCAACGACTGCATCGAGGACGTGCATCTGACCGGGTTCGGGCGGAACGATCGACGGCCCGACCACCTGCCGACCGCGCCGGAACGGCCTTTCCAGCTTCGTCACGTGCCCATCCGCGGCCTCGAGGATAAGGAATTGGCCACGCTCTCGCGGGACGCGCACCTGTTCCTGTCGCCGACGGAAATGCGGACGATCCGCGACTACTACCGCTCGCTCGATCGCGACCCGACGGACCTCGAACTGGAGATGATCGCCCAGACGTGGAGCGAACACTGCGTACACAAGACGCTCAAGAGCGAGGTGGATTACGAGGGCGCCCCCCTGCCGGCCTGCTCGCTCGCCCGGCAGGAAAAGCTCGACGCCCACACCGTCCGCGTCAAATACGGCAACCTGCTGAAGGAAACGATCGCCCGGGCCACTTGCGAACTGATGGAGAGCGGGCGGGTCACCTGGTGCCTGTCGGTCTTCGTGGACAACGCGGGCGTCATCGAGTTCGACGAGGATTACGCCATCGCGTTCAAGGTCGAAACGCACAACCATCCATCCGCCATCGAGCCTTACGGCGGGGCCGCCACCGGCATCGGGGGCGTCATCCGCGACGTGCTCGGCTGCGGACTGGGCGCCAAACCGGTCGCCAACACGGACGTGTTCTGCTTCGCGCCGCCCGACTTCCCGATGGATCTGCTGCCCAAGGGCGTGCTGCACCCGCGGCGGATCTTCAAGGGCGTCGCGTCGGGCGTGCGCGACTACGGCAACCGCATGGGCATCCCGACGGTCAACGGGGCGATCCTGTTCGACGACCGATACCTGGGCAACCCGCTGGTGTTCTGCGGGTGCGTGGGGCTGATCCCGCGCAACCGGATCGCCAAGGAACCACAGCCGGGCGACCTGATCGTCGTCATCGGCGGGCGTACCGGCCGGGACGGCATCCACGGCGCGACGTTCTCCTCGGCGGAATTGACCGACACGCACGCGGACGAGTTTTCGCACGCGGTACAGATCGGCGACGCGATCCAGGAGAAGAAGGTCCTCGACGCGATGATGAAGGCCCGCGACCACGACGGGCGATGCCTGTATACCGCCACGACCGACTGCGGCGCCGGCGGGCTCAGCAGCGCGGTGGGCGAGATGGGCCAGACACTCGGGGCCGAGGTCGAGCTGTCCCAGGTTCCGCTGAAGTACGCCGGGCTGCGCTACGACGAGATATGGATCAGCGAGGCCCAGGAACGCATGGTGTTCGCGATCCCGCCGGCCAACTGGGACGCCTTCCGCGCGATCTGCGATGCGGAAGGAGTGGAAGCGACGGTGATCGGGACCTTCCGCGACGACGGGCGACTCATCGTCCGCTACGCGGGCCAGGTCGTCGGACAGTTGGACATGAAGTTCCTGCACGACGGCATCGCGAAGATGAAGAAGAAGGCGACGTGGCAGGTAACATCCGCAAGTGAAAAAGCGGGGGCATTGGACGAGATCCGGAGCAGCAGCTCGACCGTGCCACGGCGTATTTGCGGCACATCCGCAAGGGCAAGCCCCGCGACATATAAAGCGCGCGCCTTCGATTCTTCATTTGTTCC
>JAPKGY010000087.1 GCA_026647385.1 Phycisphaerae bacterium
CCGTCACCAATCATTGCTGAATGACAATTTCTGATTTTGATGACCCATTTACCATGGTTTGGTCAATTATAGTCAACGGCTTAAATTATTTCAGTATTTTGTATTAATTGAAGTATTATTTTGGTATACTTCGGGGAATTGGAAGCAGCCACAAAGTCGTTGCAGGAAGCGGTACAGGATGTGATCTTCCTTTCCGGTCGCACCGGGCCGATGGAAAACGACGCGATCAAGAACGCGGTCATGACCTACGGAGCGGTGCAGACGGCCATGTACTGGGACTCCGCCTCCTACAACGCAAACACCCAGGCGTACTTCAAGGGCAACGCCACAACCACCAACCACGCCGTCTGCATCGTCGGCTGGGACGACAACTTCGACAAGGCCCGTTTCGCCACAACGCCCCCCGGCAACGGCGCGTTCATCATCCGCAACAGTTGGGGCCAGGCCTGGGGTGAAGGCGGATACTTTTACATCTCCTACTACGACAACGCCACCGGCATCTTCAACGCCATCTTCCTCGCGGACGATCCGTTGCCCGAATACACCCGTGTGTACCAATACGACCAGCTGGGATGGGTCGGTTCCTTGGGGATAGGGGGCTCGACCGCATGGTTTGCCAACGTGTTCACCGCCGCCGAAAGCGGACGGTTGATGGCCGCCGGCCTGTACACGCCCGTACCCAACGCAACCTACTCGCTGTCCGTCTACCTGAACCCGACCGACTCGTCGCCCCGAACCGGAACCCTGGCCGGCGGCAAGGCCGGGACGATCGAAACCGCGGGATACCACACCATTCGTCTCGACGCGCCCATACCGGTGACCTCGGGACAGAGATTCTCGATCATCATCAAGCTCACGACACCGGGAAACCCGTACCCGATTCCGTGCGAGTACCCCGTCGGCGGATACAGCCGAGGAGCCACCGCGAAACCGGGAGAAAGCTGGGTCTCCGACGGCGTCGTCTGGCTGGACCTCCCCCGTGAAATCCCGAACACCAACGTGTGCGTGAAAGCGTACACGATCGTCGAGTTGCCGGCCCCCCCGAACGTCAAGGCCTCCAACGGCACCTTCGAGGACATGGTCGAGGTGACCTGGGACGCGGTGTCCGCGGCCGTCGATTACAAGGTCTATCGCAACACCAGCGACAACAGCGGCACAGCCACTCTGGTCGGGACCAGCGCCGGCAGTCCGTTCGCCGATACCTCGGCGGTACCGGCGGTATCCTATTACTACTGGGTGAAGGCGAATGACGGCACCTGGGATAGTCCTTTCAGCAGCAGTGCCCCCGGAAAGCGAGCGATCCCGCAGGAAATCGTGACGAACGCCAAGGGCGTGACGGTCCCGGAGGGCAACACAGCCACCTTCCAGGTCAAGCTGGTGAAAGCTCCGAAGGCTGACACCGTCGTCTCGGTCGCCCGGTTGAGCGGCGACGAAGACATCTTTGTTTCAGCCGGGCCCACCCTGACGTTCACCGCCTCGAACTGGAGCACATACCAGACCGTGACCCTGACCGCGAAGGAGGACGTCGATTCGTGCGTCGGCCAGGCGATTATTCGATGCAGTGCGGCCGGCCTGCCGGATAAAGACGTGACCGCCGTCGAGCGAGACCTCCAGACCCCGGCGGTCGTGACCGACGCGTCGACCGTGAAGATCCCGGAAGGCGGCACCGCCGCGTTGCAGGTGAAACTCAGCGGGCCTCCGTGCGGGAACGTGACCGTCAACGTCAGCCGGCTCAGCGGAGACGGTGATATCACCATCGCGTCGGGGACGCCCCTGGCTTTCACCACCTCCAACTGGGATACGTTCCAGGCCGTGACCCTGGCGGCGGCTGAGGATCACGATGCCGCCAACCAGCAGGCCACGATCGTGTGCAGCGCGACCGGGCTGCCGGCCGCCTACATCGGCGCGATCGAGCAGGATAACGACGTGCCTTCTATCGTGCTGGCTCCCGATGCGCTGTCCGTTGCGGAAGGCGGAACGGCCACGTTCCAGATGAAGCTCAACAGGCAGCCGGACGCGAACGTCACCGTACTCGTGAAACGAGCCGGCGGCGACGAGGACGTCTCCGTGGGCGAACCCGTAGACCTGATTTTCACCCCATGGGGTTGGGATACGTATCAGGCCGTGAGGATCGCGGCGGAGGAGGACGCGGACACGGTCAACGGGCAGGCGGCGATCCTCTGCGTCGCAACCGGATTGTCGCAGGCGGCTCTGACTGTTACGGAAATGGACAACGACACCCTGGCGATCGTGACGGACAAGACCTCGGTCAGCGTACCCGAAGGCGGGACCGCCGCCTTCCAGGTCAGGCTGAGCGCACAACCGGTCGCGGCCGTAACCGTCGCCGCCGTCGCTTTCGGCGGTGATGCCGATATCACGGTCCAGGGCGGCCAAGACTTGACGTTCTCGCCAGCGGACTGGAACCTGGATCAGGTCGTTACCCTCAAGGCGATCGAAGACCCCGATGCGACGGACGGCCAGGCAACCATCCGGTGCAGTGCAGCCGGCCTGCCGGACAACAACCTGAAGGCGATCGAACAGGATAACGACACGTTGAGAATCGTCACCGACACCGACTCGGTGAATGTCCCGGAGGATGGGACCGCGACCTTCCAGGTCAAACTGAGCGCCCAGCCGGCGGTGGGAGTCGCTGTCAACGTGAGTTGGTTCGCCGGGGACACCGATATCACCGTCGAATCGGGCGCGAACCTGACGCTCACACCGACGAACTGGAACGTTTATCAAACCGTCGCGCTGGCGGCGGCCGGCGATTCGGACAAAGCGAAAGGCGAAGCCACGATCCGCTGCAGCGCCGCCGGCCTGCCGGATACGAACGTGAAGGCTGTCGAACAGGAGAAGTCCACTCCCCCGCCCCCGAAGAACGATGCGGACGGCGACGGCGTTCCCAACGCGGACGACAACTGTCCGAACACCGCCAACCCGAACCAGGCCGACGCCGACGGCGACGACGCCGGCGACGTGTGCGACGATTGCCCGTTCAACGCCGAGAAGATCGAGCCCGGGGTCTGCGGCTGTGCCCTCTCCGACACCGACACCGATCAGGATGGAACACCGGACTGCAAGGACACCTGCCCGGAGAATCCCGATAAGACCAAACCGGGTATTTGCGGCTGCGACTTTGCTGACACGGACGGCGACGGCGACGGCGCCGTGGATTGCCAGGACCTCTGCCCCAACGATGCAAACAAGACGCTGCCAGGCATCTGCGGCTGCGGGAAGACGGAGGTCGATTCCGACAAGGACGGCACGCCCGACTGCTTCGACAATTGTCCGGCCGACGCCGGCAAGATCGAGCCGGGAGTCTGCGGCTGCGGCGCCCCCGACATCGATGACGATGTCGACGGAGTCATGAACTGCGAGGATAACTGCCCGACTTTCTACAACCCCAACCAGCAGGACGAAGACGGCGACGGCGTCGGCGATGCGTGCGGGCTGCAGTTCGACCCGACGGAGAGGCCTTTGCCCACGGGCCAGCAGGCTCCCGCCGTTCCTCCGGTTTGCGGAGCGGGCGCGGTCCAATCGCTGGCAGCCTGCTCGTTCAGCCTGCTTCTGATGCAGCTCGTCGCACGCCGCCGCAAGGGTCAAGGGGCGGGCTGATTCGGAGCGTACGCCTGGCGAAGCGGAATTCTCGTCCGATCGAACGCGCGGTAGTTCTCGATACTGCCCACGCGGGCGATGCGCAGCGTGTCCCGCAGCACGCGCCCGCCGCGGTCGCTGAACCGGGCGGCCTGGTACCCGACGCCGGACCCCAGGTTGGATGAGAAATACTTGAACCCGACGGGCGTGCCCGCCTCGTCGCGCACCCACGCGATGAAGATCACTGAGTGCCCGCCGGGCGGCGTGCAACTGTAATCGGCGAAGTCGCCCGGCCTGGCGTGCTCGAAATCGGTGATCGCCCGCCCCAGGCCGTACGCCACGATCCCGCCCTGCGGACTGTCGCCCTTGCCCTCGATGTACCACAGTTGCAGCAGATTGAACAGGTCGTGAAAGGACATGCCGTTGAAGTCGTCCGGATCGAGGCCCTTGGCCATGTTCCGCAGTTTCATCGCCCGGACGAAGATCTCGAAGGTCAGTCCGCAGCAGTAGCTGCACCGCGAACCGTCGGGATAGGCTTTGGCGACCACGTAGCCGCGATACCACATGTCCTGCGTCACACCGTTATAAATGTCGTACTCCGGTTCCTTGAAGTTCGCGTGATAGGGGTACGAGCCGTCCAGCGGATAGGCCTCCACGACGCGCAGCACGTAGGGGTTGAGCGACCCCTCGGCATCGTCGATGACCGGTTGGCCGACCGCCAGTTTCGCATCCACGGGCGAGAAGCCGCGTTTATCCAGCGGGTAACTCCGCGACTGACCGCGCGTCCAGTGGCGCGTCGTGCCGCTCGGGCTTTCCGAGTCCGCCTGGGCCGCGGGCTCTGTTTCCAACTGCTGGCAACCGGCTGGGGCACACGTCCCCAGCGCCACCCAGAGCAGTGCGCAACAACCTCGCATGATTGACCTCCCGTCCGGTGCCGCCTTCGGTAAGCTCGTTTCGCCCGGCCGTTGTGGTGCAGGCATCTCTCCGCGGGTGAGTCGCCCGAGCCAGGTCTCCACGCGCGGAGCCATCCACTTTGATGGCCGCCGCCGGGAGCGATACGATAGTCGCGCAGGCCGGTCTCTCGCAAACGACAGGCGTTACCCGTGGGTCGGCAACCGGAACGGCAGCGCCCCCGACCGAGGGGCGGCCAAAAATGAGATGGGCGAGACTCGCCAGCCGCGAGCGAATCCGCGGGCAAAATGGGGACAGGCACCGCCTCAGAGCGATGCGCCAGGGGGCAGGGATCGCCTGAAAACAAGAACGTCCCGTGGCCCCAGCTTCCACACGGGCGGAGCCAGTCCCCATTTTGTCCACCGACGCGTGCTCTGCGTGAGCGGCCGGCGAGTTACGCCCAAATGAAATGAAAGACAACCCATCATGACCAATCAGCACCTTCCGCTCCGATCCGGCGGATCGCTCCCGCCGTGCAGCCACACGCCCGCGCCCTACATCGGCCCGACGCGCGACGAGATCATCGCCCTGCGCCGCGCGTACGTGAATCCCGGCCTGTTCACCTACTATCGCGAGCCGTTGTGCATCGTCGAGGGGCACATGCAGTATCTCTACGACGATGCCGGGCGGCGATACCTCGACGCCATCGCCGGGATCGCCGTCATCTCCGTCGGCCATTGCCACCCCGAGGTGACGCGGCGCACCGTCGAGCAACTCACCCGGCTCGTCCATACCACGACGATCTACCTCCATCCGGGCATCGCCCTGCTCGCCCGCAAGCTGGCTGAACACATGCCGGCCGGCTCGGACCTGAAGGTCACTTACTTCGCCAATTCCGGCAGCGAAGCCAACGACCTGGCCACCCTGATGGCCCTGCTCGCCACCCATCGCAGCCACGTCGTCGCCCTGCGGAACGCCTATCACGGCGGAACCCAGGCCACCATGGCCATGACCGCCATCGCCACGTGGAAGTATCCCGTACCCGGCACCGTCCCCGTATCCCACGCGACACCCGGCTATTGCTACCGCTGCCCGTTCAACCTGACCTACCCCGCCTGCGATCTCAAGTGCGCGCGCAGCCTGGAGGACGTCATTCGCAACGAAGCCGGCGGCGAAATCGCCTGCTTCATCGCCGAGCCGATCCAGGGCGTCGGCGGAGTGATCGTGCCGCCGCCCGAGTACTTCCAGGTCGCCTACGAGATCGTGCGCCGCTACGGCGGGCTGTGCATCTCCGACGAAGTGCAGGCCGGTTCCGGGCGAACGGGCGATCATTACTGGGGCTTCGAACGGTTCGACGTCGTCCCCGACATGGTCACCACCGCCAAAGGCATCGCCAACGGCGCGCCTCTGTCAGCCGTCGTCACCCGGCCGGCGATCGCCGAAAAAATGACCCAACGCCTGCACTTCAACACCTTCGGAGGCAATCCCGTTTCCATCGCCCAAGGCCTGGCCGTGCTGGACGTGATCGAGCGGGACAAACTGCGCGAAAACGCTCGCGAACAGGGTGGTTATCTGATCGACCGCCTCCGCGAATTGCAGGACCGGCACGCACTCATCGGCCAGGTCCGCGGCGCCGGCCTGCTCATCGGCGTCGAACTCGTCCGCGACCGCACGACCCGCGGGCCGGCCACCGCCGAGGCAGCCGAGATCCTCGAACTCGCCCGCGAGCGAGGGCTGCTCCTCGGCAAAAGCGGCCTGGACGGCAACGTCATCCGCCTCACCCCGCCCCTGTGCGTCACCCGCGACGACTGCGCGTTCATCATCGAATGCCTGGACGAATGCCTGACGCTCGTGAACGGAAAATGATCGGGGCGATTCGGATGCCACTCCAATAACACCAACCGATTCAGGGATGAAAGAGCCGCGAGCCTCATCGCTCGTCGCCGTGGCAACCCGTGCGGCGATCGGAACACGAGCGAACGCCTGCCTTCACGCAAAGCCGGGGGCCACGCTCGCGTACTCGCGGGGCGTGCGGCAAGGGAAGAAGGCAGAAGCGGGTGCCCCATCCTTCTCGGTACTCCGAAGGGGCTGGGGCTCGATGGTCGACCGCGGCCAGGATCACCCTCGCAGGCACGTCCATCCCCATTCCGATCATCGTGCCCCCCGTCCTCGCTGCGCGAGGATGGGCCGCCCAGCCCGATCGCGCTCGGCGAAGATCTACACCACCGTGGCCGTCAGCACGGTCCACAGCGTCCCCGCGATCAGGGCGGCCACGCTCGCCTGCGGCAACTGCGTGCGGACGTGGTCCATCAGATCGCACCCGCAAGTCATCGAACTAAGCACCGTGGTGTCCGAGATCGGCGAGCATTGATCGCCGAACACGCTGCCGTCCATGACGGCCGCGAAACACAAGATCATGAACAGTTGCGGGTGCTCGACGCCCTGTGCGTTCGCCACCGCCCAGGCCAGCGGCATCGCCAGCGGGAACGTCACCGCATACGTCCCCCAACTCGTGCCCGTCGAAAACGCAATGGCCATCGTCATCGCCTGCAGGCACACCGGCAACAGCCAATAGGGAATCCGCTCGCCGGCCAACTCGACCAGGAAAAGCCCGCCGCCCGTCTCCTTGCTGATCGCTCCGATCGTCACCGCCAGCAGCAGGATCACCGAGCCCAGCACCACGCCCTTGAGCCCGCGCGCGTAGCCCTCCACCAGCTCCCTCAGCCGCATGCCCTTGGCCATCGCCATCCCGCTGGCGAGCAGAATGGCCGCGGCAAACGCCCAGGTCACACGTGGAGAACCGGTGACGATAAACGTCCCGACCGCGATGCCGATGAGACTCGCCAGTGGCACCAGAAAATCGGCTGCGTGCGGAGGATACCCGTCCGGCACGTCGCTGACCTGCAGTTCCCTGGCGCTCAAGGGCTCGGCCTCCGGCGCGTCAAGCTGCCCCGTCTCACGCGAACGCCGGATGGCCGCCCGCATCCGTTTACCGATGAACGGCAGATAATCCAGGCTCAACAGGAACGTGAACGTGACGGCGGCGATCGCATAAAAGCAGAACGGAACGCTCTTGAAGAAGAAGCGGATGCGGTCCGCCTCGGTCGCGAGCCACGGCACGCCGGCCACGAAGATGAACGCCTGGACGTAGCCGGGCCAGGCATTGAACGCCAATTGCGAGGCGATCGGGGAGGCGGTCGAATCGACAATGTAAGCCAACTCCTCATGGCTGATTCGCTCGCGATCCGTCACCGGCTTGGCGGCTGTGCCCACCAGCACCGTGCTGATCGTCCCACCCTGGAAGAAGAGCACTCCCAACGACCACGCGACCAGCTTGGCCGACCGCGGCCCACGCACAAAGTGCCGGGTCATGAACTCCGCGAACGCCTGGGCCGCCCCCGTCCTCGACCACACTCCCATCAGGCCGCCCAGCAACCAGAGGTACAGCACGAGCACCATGGCGGCTTCCCGGGTCGCCAGCCGCGGGATCAGCACCGCCTCGGTCACGTCGTACTGCCCCAGCAGCATCGCCCCGACCACGATGCCCCCCAACAGCGACGGCAAGGGCTCTCGCGTCAACCAACACAAGCCGATCGCGGTGATCGCCGGCAACAGCGACCACCACGCCCAGTGCCGCTTGGCCAGAAACGCGCAGTATTCACGATGCGGCTTGCCATCGACCGTGCCGTCGATGCACACAAACTCTTCCGTCACCTTGGGCGAGCCGCCCTCGGCATTCAGCCGGGCCAACGCCTCCGGCCGCAACTCGGCCTCGGCAATCGGAACGACCGCATCCAGATAACGCCGCCGCCCCTCGAACGTAAAGTAACGTCGCCCCTGCTCGTCCTCGCACACATCGAGAGCGACCCGCTCGACCGTCCAGGTCGGCGGTACATACCGCCCCGCCCAGCATGACGCGACGACGGCCGCGACAAATAGCCATCCCGCGGGATGCCGGACCATCGCCGACCTCCACCAGCCGATCCGTCCACCGATTCCCCGCGCTCCCCGGACCATGGCCACCTCTCAAAACCAGGCTCTCTCCGAGGGTGTGCGAGAGGCTCCAAGGGAGGGAAACAACCCCCGGCCTACTCACAGCACCCCCTGCCGGAAAGCCAGGAGGCGCCGAAGGATGAGCCATTCCGCATGACCGTTATGACCTTTGTGCAGAATATGTATTACCTCGGACCGGATGCCAAGGAAGACGAGAGCGTCACAGTG
>JAPKGY010000870.1 GCA_026647385.1 Phycisphaerae bacterium
ATGGTTGAAACGATCAGCGCTCCCCTTGGGGTCGCGGCTAAAGGGGGTGCGTTGCCGCTTTTCCTTTGTTTTTCCGCTGGAATATGGGAGTTGTCCGCTGGGATTCGGGAATTGTCCGCTGGAATTCCAGGGTTGGCTGGAGTCGCCACAGATCTCGAAGATAGAATAGGGGTAGGTTGGCTACCCACGGCGAACCAGCGGAGGAAGCATGGGCGGTCATGTCGGAGCCGGAGGGATGAAAACCCCAGGCCGGGGCCTCGGAGGCTCCCTGCGCTGGGGATTGATCCTTTCGCTTGGTTTCCTGGATTCGTCGGTTTCGGCGGTCCCCGTCCGCTGGCGGGGCGCCGAAGGCGACGCATTGACGGTCGCGCCTTCCGCATCGGTGCCGCCTTCAGCACCCGCGGACCCCGAGGTTCTTGCCGGGCGATTGCGGGTTGTCTTTGGTGAGCCGGCGGGCCGGTCGACCGATAACCGGGGGCCCGCAAAAAGACACGCCGTCGTCCAGTTGGCGGGCCCCGTCCGGGTTGGGGATCGGCTGGCTCTCGAACAGCAGGGGCTCAAGCTCCTGACCTACCTGGATCAGAACTGTTTCTTTGCATCGCTCAGACCCAGGGGGGACGCGCGGGTGCTGGCCCGAGCGGGTGTGGCGGACGTGGCGGTGGTGCGGCGCGAATGGAAGCTGCACCCGGCTTTGGCTGCGGGTGCGCCGCCGGAGTGGGCGGTGGTTCGGGCGGTTCGGAAAGACGTGGCTGACACCGACAAATCGAAATCCGCGGACGAGCGTTCCCTGGTGGCGGTGTATGTGCTGTTTCATCCGGATGTGGCGCTGACGCCCGATGCGGAGGCGATCTGCTGGGCCCACCACGCGGTGATCCGTTCGCGCGTTCCGTCGGTCAACGGGTTGGTCCTCGAACTCCCCCTGGCTGACGTTGCGGCACTGGCGGACGAGGATGCCGTTCAGTGGATCGAGCCGCCGCTGCCCCGGCTGGAGGAGGTCAACGACGGGGTCCGATACGTTACGCAGACCCATATTGCCCAGAGCGTGGGCTACGCGCTGGATGGCCGAAATGTGACGGTCCTGCTCTATGACGGCGGGACCGCATGGCCCGACCACGTGGACTTCAGCGGTCGGGTCACGGTTCGGGACGCGTCGGGGGTGAATTATCACGCGACCCACGTGGCCGGCACGATCGGCGGCAGCGGGTCGGCCAGCGCGGGGCTCTATCAGGGGATGGCCACGGGGGTGACGATCGAGTCGTACGGGTTCCAGTATGACGGGTCGGGCACGTTTCTCTATACGAACCCGGGCGACCTCGATGCGGATTACGGCGAGGCGTACCGTCTCCACGGGGCCCGGATCGCGAACAACTCGATCGGGACCAACCTGGCGACCAACGGACTTCCCTGTGAGTACGAAGGCGATTACGGCGTGACCTCGATGCTGCTGGACGCGATCGTCGGCGGCAGCCTCGGAGGTCCGATGCGGGTGGTCTTCGCCAACGGGAACGAGCGGAGTTCGGGCCGTTGCGGCACGACGTACCGTACGACGGCTCCGCCGGCGTGCGCGAAGAATCCGATCTCGGTCGGCGCGGTGAACTCGAACGACGACACGATGACGAGTTTTTCCAGTTGGGGGCCGACGGACGATGGGCGGCTCAAGCCGGATCTGTGCGCGCCCGGCTGTCAGCGGGGCAACGACGACGGTGTGACCTCGACGGCCATCGGTGGCGGGTACATGAGGCTGTGTGGTACGTCGATGGCTTGTCCGGCGGTGACCGGCATGTGTGCGCTGGTGATGCAGGAATGGGGAAAGCTGTATCGCGGCCGGGACCTGCCGCGAAACGCGACGTTGAAGGCGCTGCTCGTGCAGTCGGCTGTGGATCTGGGCCCGGTCGGGCCGGATTACATGAGCGGATACGGCTCCGTGCGGGTACGGGACGCGATCGACCTGCTTCGCGCGGGGGCGGTGCAGGAGGGCGAGGTCGGTCAGAGCCAGGCGCAGACGTTCGTGATCCGCGTGCCATCGGGAATGCGGACGTTCAAGGCCACGCTGGCCTGGGACGATGTGCCGGCGGCGCCGAACGTGTCGACCACCCTGGTCAACGATCTGGATATTGTGGCGATTTCGCCGCGGGGGGGGGTGAGACACTACCCGTGGACCCTGGACCCGGCATCTCCCGGTTCGCCCGCGGTACGCACGC
>JAPKGY010000871.1 GCA_026647385.1 Phycisphaerae bacterium
TTTTATACTCAAATGAGCGATTAATACCGATTTACAAACGAGACGCCCTTTTTGCAATCGCTAGGCATTATGGATTAAAGACAAATAGCGGAACAAAAATTTCTGAGATTCAGGAAGTAATGATTGCCACCACGGCCGCCACCGCGCCCTTGTCCAACGCCTCACCCACGAAGGTGTGCCCATCAAATTGGGCACCGCGAATGGCCACAAACAAATCCCCCGCCTGGATCGACCGCGAATCGCTCGACACGCGCGTCACCCGGCCAATCGGCATCGGCCGATCGATCGTCCCCTCCAGGGCCCCCACCACTTCTTCCAGCGTCAAAGGCTTCATCCGAACCCGCTTTCATCGATCCGCCCGCGGGCGGCCATCTTCGCTCCAACCGACCGAAAAACCCGTACGCGATCGCCGCGGCTCCTTGGAACTCCGGCGCGCCCAAAGCCAACTATCGTCCCGTGATCGACCGGTCCATCCGGTCCTCAGGATTCAGGATCGCAAAACCCCCTCCAGGACTTCCGACGCCACCTTCGCATCGTCGAAGTCGAACTTCTGTTTGCCCACGATCTGATACGTCTCGTGCCCCTTGCCCGCAAGCAACACCACGTCGCCGGCCGACGCCCCGCCGATCGCCAACTCGATGGCGGCTCGCCGATCCGGCTCGACCGTCACCTTCGCCAAATCGCCCGGCTCGAACCCGGTCATGATCTCGGCGATGATCGCCGTCGGGTCCTCCGTGCGGGGATTGTCGCTGGTGATCACAATCCGGTCGGCCAGTCTCGCGGCCGTCCGGGCCATCCGCGGCCTTTTCGTCCGGTCGCGATCGCCGCCGCAACCGAACAACACGATCAACCGCCCTCGGGTCAAAGGCCTTAACGCCGACAGCACGTTCGCCAGGGCGTCGTCCGTGTGGGCGTAATCCACGAGCACCGCGAATCCCGCGTCCCCCGTTTCCACGGTCTGCAAGCGCCCGGGTACGAGCCGCATCGCCTCCAGGCCGGCCGCGACGATCTCCGGGTCCACGTCCAAAGCCACCGCGGCCCCCGCCGCCGCCAGGCAGTTCTGCACATTGTGCCGCCCGACCAGCGCCGAATCCACCGGACAAGTGAAAACCTTACCCCCGCGCGCCGGATACCGGGCCCTCAGGTCGAACCGCGTGCCCGCCGCCGTCAGTTCGCGCACCGCCGCCACCACGTCGAGCCCGCCGTCGTCGGCCGCCGATCCCGCGATTCCGTATCGCAATACCCGGCCGCGGCAGTCACTCACCATCTTTTCGCTGGCCGGATCTTCCGCGTTGATTACCGCCACTCCATCGACATCCAGTCCGTCGAACAGCCGCTTCTTCGCCCGCAGGTATGCGTCCATCGTCTTGTGGTAATCGAGGTGATCGCCGGTCAGATTACTGAACACCCCCACCGCGAACCGCACCCCGTCACACCGCCCCTGGTCCAGAGCATGGCTCGAGACTTCCATCACCGCGTGGGTCGCGCCCTGGTCGGCCGCCTCCGCCAGGTAGCTCATCAAGGTGGCGGCCGGCGGCGTGGTCATGTGCGCCTCGATCGTTCGCGAGCACAGGTCATACTGCACCGTGCCGATCAACGCGGATCGACATCCCGCCTGCCGCAGGATCGACCGCACCAGGAAACAAAACGTGCTCTTGCCGTTGGTCCCGGTGATGCCGATGACCTTGAACTGACCCTGCCGCTGCAGTTCGTCCAGGCCGTACAACCTCGCTGCGAGCCGACCCGCCGCCCCTCGCGCATCCGCAACCCGCAGGCAGGCAACGCCGGGGCCGACCTCAATCGCTCGCTCGCACACCACCGCAGCCGCCCCCGCGCGGACCGCCGCGTCGATGTAATCATGCCCGTCGGCCTGCGTACCGCGAACCGCCACGAAACACGCGCCGGGCCGAACCTCGCGCGAATCCTCCACCACCGCGCTGATCGTCGGATTCACCGGCCCCGCCCATGCCCGGGCCAGGCCGGCACCGCACACCAGCCGGTCAAACGCCATCGACCAAGGACCCGTGTGCCCCGAGGATTCCATCAAACACGTCCCCGCTCACAGATACCTGCTCTGCTGTTCTCCTGCTCCGTTCGCCGCGGGCGGATGCTCCTCACGGCCGGCGGTCCGAGGCCAGCGAGGTCATACCCTCACCGGCCTGCACGTCCGGCGGTACGCCCAGGTACGGCAACACATAC
>JAPKGY010000872.1 GCA_026647385.1 Phycisphaerae bacterium
TGATCGCGGGCCTCCTGGCCGCCCTGCCCTTGCCGTGTCGCGCGGAGAGAGCCCCGGACCGGCCCAACATTGTCATGCTCTTCGTCGATCAGCTTCGCTGGTCGGAACTCGGCTGTTACGGCAACGAGGTCATTCGCTCGCCGCACCTGGACCGGCTGGCCTCCGAAGGCGTTCGCTTCACTCATGCGTTCACGAACTTCCCTTCCTGCTCGCCCGCGCGTTCCACGATTCTTTCCGGCAGACAGGCTCGGTCCAACGGCGTGTACGCCAATCAAAACGAAAGTCGATCCCCCGATCGCCCGACCAATCGCGACACGACGCTGCCCGAGGCGCTGGCGGGGGCCGGCTACACCACCGCCCTGATCGGCAAGTGGCATCTGACCCCGACGCCGCGCACGCTCGGGTTTCACAAGGCCTGGCTCGGCGGAATGGGCCCCGGCGGCGACGGCTACATGCGGGGACCGTGGCGAGCGGACGGTGACATCGGAAAGAACCACGTTTACGAGGGCTACACGCTCGTACACCAGTCGGAACTGGCGGCTGACTTCATGCGTCGCCACCGCGACCGCCCGTTCTTCCTCTATCTGACGCCGAGCCCGCCGCACATGCCCATCGCCTCCCTGCCCGAGCCGTACAAGAGCATGTACGACCCGGCCAAGATGCCCCTGCGACCCAACGTCTGGAAGAACGGCCAACTGCCGTTCGACGAGCGGTGGTTCAAGATCTACCTGGGCGAGAACCATCCGACGACCCTGCCGGCGGGCATCAATCTTCGCGACCTCTACGCTCTCTACTACGGCCAGGTCACCGGCGTCGACGACTGGGCCGGCCGCGTCCTGAAATCCATCGAGGAAATGGGATTGGCCCACAACACCCTCGTGCTCTTTTCCTCCGACCACGGCGATCTGCTCGGCAGCCATCAGCTTTTTAACAAGAACAAGCACTACGACGAAGCGTGCCGGATTCCCCTGCTCATCCGCTGGCCCGGCCACATCAAGCCGAAAGTCCAGGATAAACAGATCATCAGTCTGGTCGACGTCATGCCGACCCTCCTGGACCTCTGCGGCGTGAAGATCCCCGATACCGTTCAAGGCACGTCGCTGGCCCCGGTGCTTCGCAGCCAAAAAGAGACCGTCGGGGAGAATGTCGCCTACATCGAGACAACCCGGGAGGAAGGCGTCCGCACCCAACGATACGTCTTCTGGTGTAACCGCACGGATCACAAGGGCGAGCACCTCTTCGACGTGGAGAAGGACCCCTACCAGATGAATGACGTCATCGCCGATCCCGCCTACGCGCCCGTCGCGGCGGAACTGCGGGCGAAAACGAAGGCATGGCGCGAGCGGACCCCGAACGTGAAGCCCGTCACCGAGCCCGCCTCAAGCGCCCCCGAGATCGTCGAGTAGGACAACAGAGCGGTTCGGGTGCCCGGCAGGTGCCGTTTCCGGCAGGAGAGTTTCGCGATGACGGGGGTAGGCATCTCTCCGCGGGTGAATCGCCTTGGCGACTGGCCCGCCTGGCGGGCGGGACGCCCGCCCGCCGATCGGGGGCGCCTGCGCGACACGGCACAACCACAAGGGGAACTACATACCTCCAACTGCAATCATGATTCCCCGCTGGCCGGCGAATCGCGACGCGGCATGCGCGTTTTTACCGCGAAATTCGTCGATGGCCGTCCTGTTCTCCGATACCGCGGGCCATACGAACGGCAGCACTCTCGTGACGCGCAAGAGGGCGTCGGACGGCCCAGATTGACGCCTCCGCGCGAGGCCTCCGAAAAGGGGGTCTTGGTCGCGCGCAGGAACCCCCGGCCTTCGCCCGGAACGGGGTGTAGGCCGCACGATCTCGACTCGGCACGTCCAAGGACACGTCCGCGGGTGGCCGCTCGCCGTGGCCGGGCTCTATCCCCGTTCAAGGTGACGCTTTAATGATGGGCCACTCCGTTTTGCGGCCCAACCTCCGGCCGGCCCTGGGGTTGGCAGGCCGGGTGCGGCCAAGATAGAGGCACTAGGTGGTAGACGGGGCCGGCCGATCGCGGCCCAAGTCGTTGGCGGGCCGAACTTTGGCCGTCATCAGTGCCGCTTCAAGGGCGGCCGGGCCTCCCGGCTCCTTCATGCTGGACCAATACAGCGAAATCGAGCGCGAATGCCGCGTGCGGGGGGTGGGCTTCGCAAGCATCAGCGGCGGCCAAGCAGCAC
>JAPKGY010000873.1 GCA_026647385.1 Phycisphaerae bacterium
TCTGAAGGGTACCGCCCAATGCCTCCACAAGCCGCCGTGAAATCGTCAAGCCCAGTCCCGTGCCGCCGTACTCCCGGGCCGTCGACGCGTCCGCCTGCGCGAACGGATGGAAAAGCCGTTCCACCTGGCCGGCGGTCATGCCGATTCCCGTGTCGATCACGTCGAACCGCAATACGCCCCGCCCGTTCTCCCGTCGATATGCCACCACGAGCCGGACCTCGCCCGTTTGAGTGAACTTGATCGCGTTGCCCAGCAGGTTGACCAGCACCTGGCGAAGGCGAACCGGGTCGGTATCGATGGTTTCCGGCAGCGGGCCGGCGTACTCCACGCGCAAGGGCAGCCGCTTGGCCTCCGCGCGAACGCCGATGAGCGAGACCACCTCGGCGATCAACCGGCACGGCGAATACGCCATCCGCTCGATGGTCATGCGGCCGGCCTCGATCTTCGACAGATCCAGGATGTCGTTGATCACCGCCAGCAGATGTCCCCCGTTCCGCTTGATGGTCCGGACCGCTTCGACCGCGCTGGGCGACGCGCCGTCAAGCTGGCCGCGTTCCAGCAGCAGATCCGCATACCCCAGGATGGCGGTCATCGGCGTACGGATCTCGTGGCTCATACTGGCCAGGAAGAAGCTCTTCGCCTGGTTGGCCGCCTCCGCCGCCTCCTTCGCCTCCTCGAGCGCGTCCTCCGCGTGCTTGCGGTCGCTGATGTCGCAGATGAACCCTTCCAGCGCCACCAAGTCGCCATCGGACGAGAATATCCCCCGCCCCTGCTCCCACACCCACTTTTCCTGGCCCGAGCCGGCGACAATCCGATAGATCAGCCGATACGGGTCGCGCCGGGAAACCGCCGCCTGCACCAGCTCCCAGATTCGATCGCGATCGTCGGAGTGGATGATCCGCGAAAATGAGATACGGCAGCTCCGCAACAATTCGTCCGGACGATAGCCCGTCAAGTCGTGGCACCCCTCGCTGACAAACTCCATCGTCCGGTCACGATCGTTGCGGCAACGATAGGCCATGCCCGGAAGATTGCTCATCAGCGTCGCCAACGCACGTTGACTCTCGCGCAGCTGCCGATGGACGGTTTCCAGTTCGACGTTCTGACTCTGCAGCTCGTTGTTGATGTCCAGGAGCTGATACGTTCGCTCCATGACCCGCCGCTCGAGGGCGGTGTGCGAATCGTGCAACCTGCGGGCCAGCACGTTGAAGCCCTCGGCCAGTTCGCGGATCTCGTCCCGGCCGCCCACTTCGACGGGCTGGATCATCTCCGCCTCGCTGTTCTCGGCGATTCGGCGGAAGTGGGCTGCAATGAACGCGAGACGCCGGGACACGACCCGACGAAAAACGATCAGCACCGACAACGAAAAACCCGCCAGAGCCACGAGAACAACCGCGATCTGGCGGATCAGATCCGCCGTCAGGACGGCGTTCACTCTGGCCATTGGAATCGCCACGGTGTCGAGCGCGATCACACTGCCGGGAGCGTACCCGAAGCCCGCGGTCGCGCCGTAACGCTCGATCAGGGCGGCCGGAGCGTCTTTCGGGTCCCCATGGCATCGCAGACACGAAGCTTCCGTGCGCCGGGCGCCGAACTGTACGTAATAGGGCACCCCGTCCAGCCTGACGACGCCCTCCCAACGGTCCACCGTCGGGTTCGCCTTGAAATACGCCAGCATCTTCAGTTCTTCCGGACCGGCCTGATTCTCCGGATTGCGCGGGTTGCTCGACAAGAACTTCAGGATGTAGTCCGGGTGGCGACGGCGAACCCGGGCAAAAACCTTGCCAGCGACGTACGAACCCGACATGACCTCGGGGTGAAACTCCTCCTTGCCCAGATGCTGCTCCGCCCAGGGCCGGATGTGATTCGCGACGTATTCGCGGATTGCCGCCTCAAAGTCCAGAGCCATCTCGCCCTGCTGGCCGAGTAACTCGACCATGTTCCGGCGGTTGTCCACCGTAACACGCCACAATGCAAGCGCGGTAAACAACACCGCCAGCACAATCGCCGGAACGAGAAACTTGAGGGTAATACTCCGCATCAACCTGCCTCTGCAGAGACGCCGTCGCGCGCCGCCGCAAGCGCGGGCGCGAAATCTCCATGCCGATCGTCGGCCCGATAAATTCAGCCGCTTCCTGACGAGAGACGACCTTGCTGGGAAAGAACGCGCCCAAATTCACCCTAAACTGCGGGTCG
>JAPKGY010000874.1 GCA_026647385.1 Phycisphaerae bacterium
GGCCAGCGCGTCCGCCGCGCCGCTCGCGTCGAGCACTTTTCCCAGGCAAAGTCCGCCGGCGATCAGAAAGAGCGTGTCCCAGTCCAGCCATGGCGGAGAACGAGGCCAAGGCTTCCGGGTACCGACGTTCGAGTCGTTGGATCTGCCCGACCATGTTCGTCGCACTGACCTGGAGATAGCCGATGGATCGATCCGCGACTCGCTCGAAAAGCGGCAACGCCTCGGCGCGTCGTCCCGCCTTGAAAGCCTCGATCGCGGATTGATACACAGCCATGCAGTCCGCCGACAACGGGGAGCCCGACTCGGTCGAAACGGCGGACACCGCCGATCCGAGCCACAGGCCGGCGACGGCCACGACCGCCACGGAACCACTCAGCCGGTGCGCGAGAAACCCTGGGATAGGGGGACCGTTCCCACTTCGCGGTGGCGTCTCGACGGGCCAGACCCCCGTGGTGTAACGCTGCATCCTTCGTCCCGGCGAAATGGGGACCGTCCGCGGGCTTCCCACATACCCACTCGCACGGAAAGATCGCTTTCCCAAACGCGTCATGATCCTTGCCTCACTTCGTTACTGGTGGGTCTTGGCTGGAAACCCGCGCGCATCGCGCGTCCCGGCGAAGACCTCGACCGCCAGTTCGGCCGCCGGCCGGGTCGCCGCCCGAGCCACTGCGGGCCCGGGGTCCTCGCGATCGTCGAGCCAGCAGCCTGAGATGCTCTCGCGGACCTCGATCCGATGCGTCAGCCACAGGTGCTCGAACGACGAGTATTGTTCCAGGGGAATGTCGACGGTGGCGCCATCCGCGGGCCAGGCACCGGGCTTCCAGGCCTCCAGCATCGCGGAGAGATGATCCCGAAGGAGCGATGCACTGCCTTCACACAACCGGCTGGACGATGACAACAACTCTCTGGCGGGCAGGTAGCAGCTTTCGGAACGACTCTCCCAATTGTGACAGGAATTGTTGGTCACGGGGCCGACGATCTCGGCGGGAACGCAAATGCTGATCGACTCCATCCGGATCGGGGTCAAGACGAACGTCTCGATGCGTTCCGAGCGGGCGATCGAGGGGCGATCAGCCAGGGCCGGGATGTTCGTTTGCCCGCCGAGCCAGGCGCCCAATCCCATCGACAAGACCAAGGTGGCGACACTTGCGCGAAAGGCGCTCATGGAATCTCCTTTGCCGCGGTCGTGGCGGGGTGCGCACCGGAACCAGCGGCTTCATTTTGCAGCATTCGTCGGGCGAGTTTGCCGTTGGGCGTACGGGGCAAGGCCTCCACGACATGGATACATCGCGGTACCTTGAAGCCGGCCAGATGGCGGCGGCAATGCTCGCGCAGCGCCATCGTGTCGACGGCGGTTCGCTCCCGCGCGGTCACGAATGCCTCGATGTCATGCCCGAGCAGCGTGTGGGGAACGCCGATCACCGCCGCGTCGAGGACGTCGGGGTGTCGGGCCAGGGTGGCTTCAATCTCGGCGGGATAGACGTTCTCGCTGCCACGGAGAATGAGATCGTCCCGTCGCCCGTGGAGGTACAGGCAGCCGTCGGCGTCCAGCCATCCCATGTCTCCGGTGTGGAGCCAACCGTCGCGGAGCGCACCGGCGGTCGAGACCGGATCGTTCAGATAACCGGCCATGACGTTGGGGCCGCGGACACACACCTCCCCGCTCTGGCCGGCGGGCAGGGGGCGGCCGTCATCGTCGGCCACCTTCAACTGGACACCGGGAATCGCCCGCCCCACCGATCCAACTTTGTCGATCGCCCAGTGCGGAGGAAGCACCGTCACGCAAGGTGAGGCCTCGGACAGGCCGTAGGACGAGATAAAGTCGACGTGCGGAAAGGCACTGCGCCAGCCGAGTTGCACGCGATCGGGGATCGGCGAACCGCCGGTGGTCAACAGGCGAAGAGTGGGCAGGCGGCGCGCCCCCCGGCTTGCGACCTCGAACAGCATCACGTGCATCGATGGCACGGCGCAGAGAGTCGTCGCGCGACGACGGTCCACGAGATCCAGGACGATCCCCGGCTGAAAGAAGTCCGGAGCGAGGATCACGGTCGCGCCGACTCCAAGGTGATTGCAAGCAGTTAGTGAGAACGTGCTTGGCCGGCTGTCCTTCAATCCGACATTATGGCGCGGCGCAGCAGTGATTGAGTGGGAAGAATGGCATTTGGAAAAGCTGGTGCGGATTGGCCGTCAATGGGT
>JAPKGY010000875.1 GCA_026647385.1 Phycisphaerae bacterium
ATCGCGCCCGGCCGTTGCTTCCGCAAAGACACGCCGGACGCGACGCACTCGCCGGTCTTCCATCAAATCGAAGGCTGTATTGTCGTTGATCCCCGCGAACCGCCCGGTCGGCGGGTAGGCGCCCAGCTGGTCGAGGATTTCGAACCACCACCGGGCCTCGTAGCCCAGACTCGCGGACTGATCGTCGCGAGGGCGGAAACCCAGCACGGTGAGACTGCCGCCGCCGGGGAGGTCTCGCTGGGTGGCGACCACCCGGTCTTTGACGCGAGCTGCCACCCTGGGGGGATTGAAACCGCCAGCGTCGGACGCCCCGCGCGGTTCGATCGGATAGATACGATCGACCAGGAAGGGGGTCAGAATGGTCATGGGCGGCAGGTTGGCCAACGGGCCCTCGAAGCGGACCTCCTGGCCGGGGCGGATACCCCTTCGTCCCGGCCGGGGGTGTAGCTGACGCCGAACAGATCCTGCCAGGCCTCCCGGGTCGAGCTTCCATCGGGTGCTAGAACCGGCGGAGGCCCGGACCAGACGACCTGGCCGCCTTGATCGGCCAGTTGCCGCATCATTTCGAGCAGCCGGGGGTCGGGGAACGGTTCGAATTGAGCCACGAGGGTCGTGAATCGTCGGCCGGCCATCTCGATGGCGCCTTGGACGACTCGGCCTCTTTCCAGCAGCTTCGCCTGAGTGACTTGATTCGCGTACGCGTACTGGCTCATCCAACTACCGAACCGTTCCTCCACCGCGACCAGATCGATCGGGTAGAGCATGAGCACCTGGACGTCGCGATGCTGCATCTCCTGGACCATCGCACAAGGGGCCATGGTTCCGGCACCGCTGGCGTCCATGAGCGCGCTTCGTCGCGCGCTGACTTCCGCGGGCATTCCCCAATGGGCACCGTAAGAGTAAGGAACGTCGTTCAGAATCCCCGTCGAGGCCGCCAGAGCAAGGCCCGCGTAGTTGCGATCCAACCAGCCGCCTTCGGCATGATCGTTGCCGTTTCCGGTGAGGAAGTCGCCCCACTTGAAGTAGTCATGGCAGGCGGAGGCAGCCTGCTGCACCGTGTTCGACCAGACGAAGCCCGGCGTATACTCGTACCTGCTCTCGCCGTGGCTCCAGATATCGCAGGTGGGGCTTTCGGCCCAGGTCGCGTGGGCCCGGGCCTCCAGTCGCTGCCCGAGGCGGCGTTCGAGGTAACGCTTGGCCTGGGCGAAGAGGTCGACGACGCCGTCCTGCAGGAGCTTGTAGTATCGCGATCGGAACAAGGCGGTCGCGCGAATGCCCTCCGGCGTCGGGCTGAAGACGTGCATCAACCGGTCCTTCGCGCTGAGGTTGGCAGCGAAGTCCTCCTGGCCATACGTGAAATAGACAAGGTACTTGGCGAAGTCGCGGTATTGCTGGCCATAAAGCTCGGCGAAGCGGGCAGCCAGGCCCGGGGTGACGTAACGGACGGCGAACTCGCCATGATCGTGATGGTTGTGGTAACCCCAGTCCTGCTGGATGTGCATCTCGTCGGAGTAGAGCCCGTTGAGCTTCACGCCGGCATCGACGTAGCGATCGACGAGCTTCTTGAGATAGGGCAGCGCCTTGCCGCTGAAGTAGTCCATTTCAGGCGTCTTGTACATCTGCACGACGAGCACGCGATCGAGGCCCGGCGGGTCAGCCACCCCCGTTCCGTACACGCGGATGCGCACGGCCTGGCTGGGTTGTTTTGTGCCCGGCCAGACTTCGACCTGGGCGGTCTGGGTGATCTCGACGATGCTCTGAGGGTCGACGTGGATGTAGGAGGTGCCGTGGAGCCGTTGTTCGCGGAAGGCGAATACACGAACGCCCGCGTCCTCGATGTCGATCACCCCCTTGTTGTTCGCCCAGCGGGTCTGCCGCCAGAGTTGCACGCTGTACGCGCCGGACTGGGGATCGCGCAGGCCCTTGCGGTAGTGCATCCACAGGCCGTGCTCGCCGGTCTCGGCCGTATAGGCCGGGCCGATTTCGAGCGGCGTGAGCAGGCTGAGTTCCAGGCCGAGCCCGTACGGCTGGATGAATCGACTGATGGCCGCGATCAGGCGGACGTACTCTTCCTTGTCCGGCGTGAGCCGACGCGGTTTGTCGCCCTGGCCCGGCCGATACTGGGCGAAAAAGTGGTCGAAAGCGATGATCAGCGTGCGCTGACCCGCCGCTTTCC
>JAPKGY010000876.1 GCA_026647385.1 Phycisphaerae bacterium
CCACGGGTGACGGTCGATCCAGTTGTCAGTAAAACGTCGACTCGGCTTGTCGCTGAAACGGCGATCCCCAAAATGTGCATTCAGCGATGCCCATCATGAGTCTCCCCATGTACATAGGAGGTATGTTTCAGGCGCCGGCGCAGCAGGAATGCGACTGGCCTTGATCGTGACGGCAGCGAACGTCGAGCGAGCAACGTCGTCGCCCCCGGTTTCAGTCGATGCCGCGGCGACCACGTGCTGGGAGGAACAGATGGCACCCGGACGAGAGGTGGCTTCGGTGGTGATTGACGACCTGAGGCGGCTTGGGACATGCACGCCGGAAGAACTTGCGCAAAGGCTTCCGGGCTATAGCTGGAATCAGGTCTTCGCGGCCGTCGACCAACTGTGCCGCGAAGGACGGCTCACGCTCCGTCATCCCTCGCGCTTCCGGTATGTGATCTCTCTTCCCACGACCGCCCAAGCCGAACGGAGAGCCCCGACACCATAACGGCTCAGCCGCGGGGTCGCTGGCCGAGCCTTTTCTCGCTCAGGAAAGGGGGCTCACAGGGTGACGAACATCGCAGCCTGCTGCTTCTGCCAGAAAGTTCGTGACGACCGCGTCAAGCGCGGAGACGGAACCGCGTCCTGGGTGACTCGCCGGGTCTACTGCGCCAAATACCAACTCCCCGACACAGATCTCACCCTATCTCACACCTACTGTCCGGACTGCTTGAAGCGCTACTGAACGGCACGCTGTCGCGCCGCCACCGCGGCGAGTGGAAGTGTGGGTGATCCCGTTCGTCGGTCATCATGTTGTTGTGTTGATCCATGCCCCACTGCCCGTCGACCACATAACGATATCGATAGCGACCCGGGCCCAGCGGCAGCATCGCCCGGAAGCCCTGGCCGCTCTCCAGCCGCTGCATGGGCGTGGCCGTCGGCGACCAGCCGTTGAAATCGCCGGCCAGGCAGACCTGCCTGGCGCTCGGAGCCTCGGCCACGAACAGCACGCCCTCGTCGGTCTTGCGAACGCCGTAGATCTGTTCGATCTTCTGCTGGATGGCTTCGTGCGACACCGGCTCGCCGGCGGCCTGGGCGATCCGGCCTTCCTCGAAACCACCCTTGCCGAACAAAGGCCGGCTCGTCGCCAGCAGTTCCTGGGCCTTGGCCGCCAGTTCGTCCGCCTGCCGCAAAAGCGTCGTGGGCACCATCTCCGGCCCGCCGGCCGCCACCAGCTCCCGGGCCAGACGTACGAAATCCCGGAAGCCCATGCTCCCGGGATCGTATTCGGTGATCGGCTGGCCGAAGCTGGCGCCCTCGCGCAGCTTCGTATTGAAGTTGATGAACGTCGAGCACATCAGCGGGCCGAACTTGCGCTTCAACTCGTTGAGGATCTCCCGCCCGAGCTTGGTCCGCACGTCGTACAGGTTCGCCAGCACGCGGATCTCGAGCGGCTGCTCGCGACGCGAACGAATCGCCTCGACCGTCTCGATCTGCTTCGACAGCCCCTGCAAAGAGAAGTACCCGGTGTCAACCGGGATGATCACCTCGCTGGCGGCCGCCAGAGCGCTCCGCGTCAGCAGGCCGATGTGCGGCGGGCAGTCGATCAGCGCGAAATCATATTTGTCATTCACCGTGGACAGCACGCTGCCCAGGCGCTCCTCGGAGTCGGGCTTGCTCGACATGTCCCGCTCGAACTGCGCCAACGCCGTGGTCGCCGGCGACAGATCGAAGTTCGCGGTGATCTGCCAGATGCTCCGCGAAATGTCGATCCGATCTCCGTTGGTCCCGCCGGCCGCCGCCAACACTTCGTAGATACTGACTTCGATCTGGTCCTCAGGCACTGCCAATCCCAGAGCACAGTGCCCCTGCGGATCCATGTCCACCAGCAACGTCCGCCGGCCCTCCCGGGCCAGGCACGCCGCAAGGTTGATGCTCACCGTCGTCTTCCCGCAGCCGCCTTTTTGATTGGCGATGGCGATGGTTCTCATAATTCACTTCAACCTTCCCACAAACTTCGATGGACCACCCGCGGGCGCCTTGCGCACCCCCGGACCGCAGCAAAAAGGCCAATCACTGCGCTGTTATCGGTCGCAACGCGCAAAAAACTTTACTTCGGTCCGAGAATATCCCAACTCGCGACGAAAAATAAGGTTACAGTTGCTCTTGGCGGAACGAGATATATGAGTTTGCGGCT
>JAPKGY010000877.1 GCA_026647385.1 Phycisphaerae bacterium
CACCGGCATCGACGTGCGCGAGGGGACCGAACTGCTCTACCACGTCTGCTTTGACGAGGCCCGGTATACGGCCACGCTCAAGATCCTCGTGCCGCGACCTGCGGACACGATGGAGTCGATCACTCCCTGGCTTCCGGGGGCGGAGTTCATCGAGCGAGAATTGCACGACCTGCTGGGGCTTACGTTCACGGGGCACCCCCGGATGAAGCGGTTGATTCTAGCGGATGACTGGCCCGAAGGGGTGTATCCGCTGCGACGGGGATTCCAGAAGGAAGATGCCCAGGCCGGGCGACGGATGAGGGAGTCATGAGCGGGACAACAACCAACGGCCGACGCATGCTGATACCGCTCGGTCCGTTTCACCCTCTGCAGGAGGAGCCGGAGCATTTTCAGCTCTGGGTGGAGGGGGAGACGGTCGTGGATCTCGACGTGCGTCTGAGCTACAACCACCGGGGCATCGAGGAACTCAGCAGCCGGCGTACGTTCGACCAGGTGCCCTATCTGGTGGAGCGCGTCTGCGGAATCTGCTCGGCCAGCCATCCCATGGCCTACGTGCAGGCGGTCGAGGCCATCTGCGGCTGTGAGGTGCCCGAGCGGGCCTTGTATCAGCGGACGATTGTTCTCGAGCTCGAGCGGATCCACTCCCACCTCCTGTGGGTCGGCCTGGCCGGTCACTTTCTGGGTTACAACACGGTATTCATGTGGGCGTGGCGGTACCGCGAGCCGATCATGCGAATCCTGGAGAAAACCACGGGGAATCGTTGCGCATACGCCAACGCCCGGATCGGCGGCGTGCGGCGGGACATCCCGAACGAGTTGATGGACGAGATCGTTCGCGCGGTCGATTCGGTCGTGGGCCCCACGGAGATGCTGACCCACGCGGTGCTCGACGACCCGGTGCTTCATGCACGATTGAAAGGCGTCGCGACCCTCACGCGGGAGGATGCTCGCAAGTGGTGCGTCACCGGCCCCACGGCGCGCGGTTCGGGATGGCCGATCGATGTCCGTCGGGACGATCCGTATGCCGCCTACGACCGGCTCGACTGGGACGTGGTGGTCTTTCCCGAAGGCGACGTGATGGCGAAGGCGAAAGTCCGACTGCTGGAGACGCTGGAAGCCGTTCGGATCATCCGGCAAGCGGTTCGGGACTGTCCGGACGGGCCGACCGGCGCGGAGGTCGAAGAGGTCCCTCCGGGTGAGGCGATTGGGCACGTCGAAGCCCCGCGTGGAGAGACGTTCCACTATGTGCGCAGCGACGGCGGGCGATGCCCGGTCCGACACAAGATCCGTGCGCCGAGCTACGTCAACGTCCCGTCATTTCGAGCCTCCTGTATGGGTCAGCACATCGCGGACGTGACCATCGCGCTCGCCGCCGTCGACCCCTGCTATAGCTGTACGGAGCGTATGGCGGTTTTGGGAGATCCGGCCACAGGTCGCGGGAAGCTCGACGGTGAGGAATTGAGGCGTCTTTCGGTCGATCGAACGCGCTGGTTCGAGGAACAAGTCGGCATCGCTTCCTTCGACGCGCGCTGGGAGCCCAGGCTTCGGGAGTTGCTGTCATGAACCCATGGTGGGACGAAACGTGGCTGCTCCTGCGGCATCCTCTGATCTGGCCGCCGGCGGTGACCGCCGTCGCCGGCCTGCTGGCGTACGTCGCCGCCCGGCGGGCAGTGATGCTGGCCCGGCTGGCTGCGCTCGTCGCGTCGGCGGCGATGCTGGTCGGGACAGCCAGCTTGTTTTCAGGGGAACGCGCGAGCGTGGATTTGACTTGGCTTGCGGTGGAGCCGTTTCGCCTGGCCATCGCCATGTCCAGTGGGACATTCGGCGTGCTGGTCGCCCTGGGGGCGTCGCTGTTCGGGCTGCTGTCGACGTTATACGCATTCGCCGTCCTTCGCGGCGAGCGGGAGGAGGGGCGGTTCCACGCATTTCTCTGCTGGAGTCTGACGGGCACGTTCGCCGCCGCCCTGGCCGACGATCTCGTCTGGCTGCTGATCGGTTGGGAGTTGGTTTCGCTCTGCCTGTACATGCTGCTGAATCTGGGCCGCGGTGACGCCCGAACCGGGGCTGCCCGGTCGTTCGCGATGATCGGTTTCGGCGACGCCGCCATGCTTCTGGCCATCGCTCTGATCGGCGCGACGCAGGGAACGTTTCGGATGGACGAACTGTCCATCC
>JAPKGY010000878.1 GCA_026647385.1 Phycisphaerae bacterium
ATTCCAAAGGCCATTTTACTGCCTCGCTCGCGGAAAGTGATGAGAAACTGTGCGATGCAAGGCCCGCCCACCAGCCCGTAGCCGCACACGCGCTATGAGGCTGTCCCTGCGAACCCGCGGGCCACCGCCCCTCCACCGTGTGCATCGCGCAGGGCTCCGACGCGTGCAACTCGATCCACCGGCGCGTCTGCTTCCGCGCGTGGGCCAGCGCACGCTCCAGCGGCAACACAGAACCCTGCCGATCCGCCAGCGACAAGCGAAACGCCCTCCCAAAGCGGCCTTCAGCCGCAACCATACCCTGGCACGGGCTTCCAGCCCGTGTCCTTACAGCCAGGATGCTCGTACCTTCGCAAGCACGATGCGCGTGTCTTCACGAGCAAGATGCCCATATCCTCGCGGGCAGGATGCCCGTGCCACAAAATGCGCGCCAACCGCATCGCGCTTTCGGCGTACACTTCCAAGCCATTCGCGGGACAAGCAACCGAGTCAAATTATCCCGCCTCTGGCTGCGGGTCAAATCCACCCTGAGAGTCCACCGAAGGACGGAGCCCGGAATCAACGGCCGAGACTCAAAGAGACTGCGATCGGCAATCTCAAATCCGAAATCCCAGATTCGAGATCCCCAATCGGAAAGCTCCAATCTGGAATCGCAAATCTGAAATCTCATATTTGAAGAGACTGCAGCATGAATACAGAGCCAGGGATCACACGGATTGACACAGATGGAGAAACGTGCGAGAACTTGGAGGGAATCGCCTGAAACGGTATCACGGTGCTCTGGAGCGATGCTACAGTCTCAATTTGAAACCTCGAATTCGAGAGTTCAATTCACCGACCCTCCTCGGCCTCTCCAGCCTTCGCCACAGTGAATCCCAAGTTTTCGGCGTTCGCCACGGTCGCCACGCCTGCTCGTCGTGGCGAGGCGACCAGGACGAAATCCGCCACGTCGGATCTCCGACTTCGATTTTAACTTTTTGACCTTTTGACTTTTTGACTTTTTGACGTTTTGACTTTTCCCTTTCCCCCCTTGCTCCCCGCCGGCGGCCGCGCTAAAGTGACTGTTGATGATGACCAAACGCGAACGGGTCCAGGCGGTCCTGCAAGGCGGGCGTTCCGATCGGCCGCCGGTCAGTTGCTGGTACCACTTTTCGCGCGAACAGCAGCGGGGCAAGCCCGGCGTCGACGCCCACCTCGCCCACCTTCATCGATACGACCTGGATTTCCTGAAGATCATGAACGACATGCCGTTTCCCCGGGGCGAGGTCGAGGTCGTCCGGACGACGGTCGACCTGAAGAAGCTTCGCCCGCTGGCCGGCGATGCGGGCCACCTGTCCGAGCA
The DNA here is from genome assembly GCA_026647385.1 of Phycisphaerae bacterium. GTDB lineage: Bacteria > Planctomycetota > Phycisphaerae > UBA1845 > PWPN01 > JAPKGY01. Next base: position 1,340 of record JAPKGY010000878.1, read on the forward strand.
ACTCGAAATGACCCGCGAGATCGCCCGCCAGGCACCGCCGGACGTCCCGCTCTGCGTGACGCTGTTCAGTCCGTGGACGACGCTGCGGATCATGACCCGCCCGGCGAGCTACGACCACGGCCTACCCAAACTCGACGCGCACGATGACCGCGATCAGACCTTGACCGCCCTGCTGACCGAGGACCGCTCCGCGCTGAAGGCCGCACTCGAAGCCATCGCGCTGACCCAGGCCGCCTTCGTCCGCGAGACGCTATCAGCCGGCGCCCACGGCATCTTCCTCTCGACGCGCGATCAGTGGGTGAACTCGCCGGCGAACGGCCCGCACACATACGAGGAACTCGCCCGACCGGCCGACCTCATCGTGCTGGAGGCCGCCCGCGCCGGCTCGCTCAACATCCTCCACGTCTGCGGCAAGCCGCTGAACCTCCGCCTCTTCAACGACTATCCCGTCCACGCCCTCCACTGGGCCGACCGTGCCGCCGGGCCGAGCATCGCCTATGCCCGCGACCGCGTGAAGCCCGCGATCGCCGGCGGCGTCGACAACCTCAAGACACTGCCCGAGGGCAAGCCCGACGACGTCGCCGCCGAGGTCCGCGACGCGCTCCGACAGGCCGACCCCCGCCCCCTCATCATCGCCCCCGGCTGCACCTTTGACCCCAAAGCCGTCCCCGAGGAAAATCTCCACGCCATGATCGCCGCCGCCCGCGCGGGCTGGCACGGGACAACCCTGTAACGCACCGACGAACGGACTGGAGAACGAATGCCCGACGAAACCACCCTCATCATCTGCAAACCGGACTGCGTTCAGCGAAGGCTGGTCGGCC
>JAPKGY010000879.1 GCA_026647385.1 Phycisphaerae bacterium
GGCGGTGGAGATGTTGGCGGACGCCGTCGCGCCGGGGCGGGACGATCGGGTGGGGCGCGCGAAGGACGTGGCCGCGGGTGCGGTGCTGCTGGCCGCGGTCGCCGCCGCCGCGGTGGGCGTGCTGGTGCTCCTGTTGGCCGTCCTGGGCACCTTTGCCGACGCCCGCACGCTCTTCGGCATTCAGGACGAAGCCAGCCTGTTCCTGATCAACTTCGACCTGCCGGACACGAAACCGCCGACGGAGTTCGCCCAGGACTCGCCGCCCGCTCTCACGGATGCGGGCGCGTTCGCCGCCCTGCTCGAGCGCTGGCGGGCAGCCATGCCGGAGCGATCCGCCGAACTCGATCGAGTTCGCGCCGAGGCGGCCTCGGCCGGCGGAGGCAGGCTACACTGGCTGCAGACTTCCACGCTGCGCCTATTCCGGGACAGCCTGCTCACGGTATCCGGCGAATGGGCCAGCCGCAGCCCCGAGGAACGATGGCAGGCGTACCGCGAAGAACTGGTTCTCGAACTCGTGGCCCGGAAATCCGGAGCCGCCTGGCAGCATCACGGATCCATTCGCGGGCTGAAACAACGCATCGACCGCGATATGCGCCGGGCGACCCGCCTGTTCGCCACGATCCCGGCGGTCGCGCTGATCGTCGCCGCGCTGGGAGTGGGCAACCTGATGATGGCCAACGTCGTGAGCCGCTCGCGGCAACTGGCCACCTTGAGAGCGGTCGGGGCCACGCAGTGGCAGATCGGCCGCCTGATCGTCGGAGAGGTTCTCGTGCTCGGCTCGCTCGGCTGTGCGGTCGGCATCGCCCTGGGAGTTCACGCCGCCCACAGCATCAACACGATCGTCGAGCTCATCTGGGGATACCACCTGACCTGGACGATCCCGTATCACTACATTGGCGCGAGCATCGGTTTCACGTTCCTGGTCTGCCTCATCGCCGGGCTTCTTCCCGCGCTGCGGGCCGCCCGAAGCAACGTGATCGAGGCGCTGCAGACGACGTGAGTTCGCATCCTTGCCGTCATGGTGACAAAGACTTCGGATCAGGGAAATTCCTGGCGGATAATCTCCAGGTCGCGACGGATTTCCGGAAGGATGAAGCGATCCTCGAGTTCGGGCAGCGGGGCCAGGGCGGCCAGCGTCTTTTCGTAGCGGGTTTCCAGATCGGCGCCGGTGTCCACGAAGAGCACCCGCTGGCCGCGCAACCGGCAGAGCCCGCCGCCCGCGCCTCCCATGGGTTCGGCGCGAACGTCGATCCCGATCTGCTCCGCCAGCGTCAGCAAGGCTTCCAAACGAGCCGACAGCTCCATTTTCCGGTCACCCCCTCAAGCTTTCAGGGCGGTCATGCCGATATGCGCGCCACGGAGTACGTACCAGGAGCACGGATGTCGTTCCCCGGAAAAACACCGCAACGCGTACCGCCACCCCGCCTGCGGACATCCGCGGGCGCCTCGGTTCCCGCCGAAAAGCAGAACTCGACCGGGACCGTCCCATCACCCGTTTCCAAGGTCCCCGACAGTGTAACGATAGATGCTCAAGCCCTACAAGAGCGTCTCGACACCCTGGCGGATCAATTCACCTGGTTGCGGAACCGCTTGCGTCAATCGCAGAAACTGGCCGCCCTGGGCACGACCGCCGCCATGATCGCCCACGAGTTGAACAACCTGCTGACGCCGATCGTCGCCTACTGCCGCGAAGCGCGCGACCGCGACGACGTCGAACTGATGCGCAAGGCCCTGGACAAGACGCTCGATCGCGCCGAAGCCATGCGCCACATGGTCAATCGCGTGGTTGGCCTCGCCCGCCAGAGCGACACGGTCATCCGGGCCGTACCGATCGGCCCGGTCGTCGAGGAGGCGGTCAATTGCCTCGGGCGCGACCTCGAGAAGGACAATATCGCGGTCAACATTCAGGTGGATCCGAAGCTCGCCTGCCGGGCCAATGAAAACCAGCTCCTGCAGGTGCTCTTCAATCTGGTCACCAACGCCCGCCATGCGATGCTCGGCCGTCGAGGCCGACTCGCCATCGATGCAACGCCCGGGTCCGACGGCACGGTCCAGATCCGTGTGCGGCGCATCCGGCTCGAATCCATCGCCCGCGCGCTCCGCCAAATTTCGCCCGAACGCGCCGAAGCCGTCGGGTTGATCTATTTCGGCGGGTTGAATT
>JAPKGY010000088.1 GCA_026647385.1 Phycisphaerae bacterium
GGATCAAGTCAGCCGTGCCGAAGGCGGACGTGGTGATCACCAACCCGACGTCCTTCGCCGTGGCACTCCAGTACGATTCGCGGACGATGAACGCACCGAAAGTGACCGCCAAAGGCGCCGACTACCTGGCCCGGCGCATCCGCGAGATCGCGATCGAAAGCGGAGTGCCGATCGTCGAGCGACCGCCGCTGGCCCGGGCGCTGTACCGGACGGTCGAGGTGGGCCAGGAGGTCCCGGCGGAGTTCTATAAGGCTGTCGCCGAGATTCTGGCCTACGTGTACGAATTGGCGGGCCGGGGATACCGGGGGCGGAGTGTGCCGGCCTATGCGATGAACTGAGCCGGGAGGAGGGAGTGGGAATGACGAATGACGAAGCTCGAAGGTCGAAAGAAGGACGAATGCCGGATGTCGAAGTCCGAATGTCGAAGATCCGTTCCGGTCGCCACGCCTGCTCGCCGTGGCGAGGCGACCAGGACGCTTCTTCGTCATTCGGGCTTCGTCATTCGTCATTGCAGGTCCATCGGTGCCGGGTAGCATCCGAACTATCGAGGTAGCGTGATGGCGGCCATGCAGGGGATTCTTCAGTCCAGACCGATGAGGCTGTTGGAAGCCAACCGCGGCATGATCCTTCCGCTCGGGGCGACGCTGCTTATCTTCGTCCTGCTCAAACCGCTGCCGACCGGCGTCCTGGACGTCCTGCTGTCAGCCAATATCACCATCGCGGCCGTCGTACTGCTGACGGTGATGTACCTGCGCGGTCCGTTGGAGTTCTCGTCGTTCCCGTCGCTTCTGCTGGCCCTGACGTTGTTCCGGCTGGCACTGAACACCGCCACGACCCGGCTCATTCTCACGAATGCCCAGGAGGGCACGGCCGCCGCCGGGCACGTGATCGAAGTCTTCGGCAACTTCGTGGCCGCCGGCTCCCTGGCGGTCGGTGTGATCATTTTCATCATCCTGACGGTCATCCAGTTCGTGGTGATCACCAAGGGGGCCACGCGCATCGCGGAAGTGGCTGCCCGTTTCACGTTGGACGGCATGCCCGGCAAGCAGATGGCCATCGACGCCGACCTGAACGCCGGCTTGATCGACGAGGCGGAGGCCCGGCGGCGCCGCGACGAGATCTCCCAGGAGGCGGACTTCTACGGAGCCATGGACGGTGCCTCGAAATTCGTCCGGGGCGACGCCATTGCCGGGCTGATCATCACCGTGGTCAACATTCTGGGTGGAATCTACGTCGGTATGGTCGAGCACGGAATGGACATCATGGAGTGCCTCACAGTCTTTACCAAGCTGACCATCGGTGACGGGCTCGTGGCGGCCATTCCCGCGTTCATCACCTCGGTGGCGGCCGGTCTGCTCGTGACCCGCAGCAGCTCCAAGGTTCACCTGGGCGAGGACATCGTCGCTCAACTGACCGCCAAGCCCGTTGCCCTGGTGCTCGCGGCGGTCTTTTTGGGTTTCCTCGCGCTGACGCCGCTGCCGAAGCTGCCGTTGCTCCTGCTGGCCGCCGGCTGCGGAGGCATGGCGTTCTTCCTGTCCAGTTCCCGGACGATGGCCGCCGCAGAGGCGGCCGGCAAGGCCAGGGCGGAGGCCCGGAAGCCCGAACCGGTCGAGTCGCTGCTGGCCGTCGACCCGATGGAGCTGGAGGTCGGCTACGGACTGATTCGGCTGGTCGACCGCAAGCAGGGGGGCGACCTGCTCGATCGGATCACCAACATCCGTCGACAGGTGGCCACCGACCTCGGGATCGTCGTCCCGCCGATACGGGTCCGCGACCATCTGCGCCTCGAACCCAACCAGTACGTCATCAAGCTCCGGGGCGTGGAGGTCGCCCGCGGCGAGTGCATGCCCGGCTATTTCCTGGCGATCAATAACGGGATGGTCAACGCCCCGGTGCACGGAATCGAGACGACCGAGCCCGCCTTCGGTCTGCCCGCCTTGTGGATCGCCGAGGAGCAGAAAATCGAGGCCGAACAGCGCGGGTACACGGTCGTGCCCGCCTCCAGCGTCCTGGCCACCCACCTGACCGAGATCATCAAGCGGCATGCCGACGAGATCCTCACCCGCGACGCGACCCACAAGCTCCTCGATGCCCTCAAACAGAAGTCGCCCAAGGCCGTCGACGACGTGATCCCCGAGATCGTCAAGGTCGGCGACGTCCAGCGGGTCCTCCAGGGGCTGCTGCGGGAGCGGGTGCCGGTTCGCGACCTGGAAACCATCCTCGAGACCCTGGGGGAGTGGGGCCCGCGGACCAAGGATACGGATATTCTGACCGAGTATGCCCGAAATGCTCTGGCCAGATCGATCTGCCAGATGTATAAAGACGGGCACAATACGATTCGGGTCGTGACCTTCGACCCGAAAGTCGAGGATCTGATCAACGCTCATCTCGAGCGGAGCGATCGCGGCACCTATCTGGCTCTGCCTCCGCAGACCCAGAACAGGATCGTGGCTGCGATCCGGGATCGGATTGAACAGGTGATGCCGAGTGCAGGAGGCCAGACGGTAGCTGTTCTTGCGTCGCCGCAGATCAGGATGTGGGTGCGGCGACTGATCGAACCCGCTCTTCCGCACGTTCCCGTGTTGGCCTACAACGAGATCGTTCGAGGTATCGAGGTACAGTCCCTAGGATTGGTGGTACTTGCGGATGAATCTGAGAACGTACCAGGGTAACTCGATGGCTGAGGCCCTCGAGAAGGTGAAACAGGATCTCGGCCGGGACGCCGTCATTCTCAACACCCGCACGGTCAGGCGCGGGGGGCTGTGGGGCGTCGGCGCCCGGACGATGGTGGAGATCACCGCGAGCAGCGACGTTCGGGATCTGCCCGCCGGCGAACGCCGGGCGATGGCCGGTCAGGATCGACGCCTGGCGGAGGCGGTGGCTGAGGCTGCCCCGGAACAACGGGCGGCCGGAAAAGTGGTGCCACCGATTCAGGGCTATGGCTATCGTCCGCCCGCGAACCTTCGGGCCACCGCCGACCGTCTGGCCGTCGGCGTCATCCGGGATACGGTCGAGACCCAGCAAGCGGGGGGCTTGGCGTCGGGGCGCTTGATGCCCTCCCACCCGACGGTCCATCCGGATTTCACCGCCCTGGCCACCGGACTCCGCGATGAGATGGACGAGATCCGCTCGATGGTCCGGGAACTGCTCAATCGGCCTGCGGTAACTCAAGGCCGGGTCGATCGGTCGGCGACCGACCCGCCGGCACGACCGCCCGAGGCTGAGACACCCGCCGAACTCCAGGAGTACTACACCCGTCTGCTGCAGAATGCCGTGGCGGAGGAGGTCGCCGGCGACATCATCCGGAAAGCCAAACAGCGCCTGGCCGACTGCCGAGAGCGAATCCGGGCGGGCGTCGGCGACCGGGTCGGCGGGGCGGTTCTCGATGCCCGCATTCGGGTCAAGCTGCGCGAGCTGATACCGGCCATCATGATGGAAACGGTCGAGCGAATGCTCCCTCCGCCCGGCCCGGTCCAGGTCGAGGGTGCGGGCGGACCGAAGATCGTCGTGTTGGTCGGGCCTACCGGCGTGGGCAAGACGACGACGATCGCCAAGCTGGCGGCCCAGTTCAAGTTGCGCGAGGGACGCCGGGTCGGGCTGATCACGACGGACACCTACCGCATCGCAGCCATCGATCAGTTACGCGCTTACGCCGACATCATGAGTCTGCCCTTCGAGGTCGTGTTCACGCCCGAGGAGTTTCGCGAGGCGATCGGACGGCTGGCGGAATGCGATCTGATTCTCGTGGATACGTCCGGCAGAAGCCACCGTGATACCCAGCGGCTGGCCGACCTGCGGACGTTCCTTCAGATGGCCCGGGCGATCGTCGCCGAGGCCAATCCCCCGCCGGGCGATTCTCCGAAAGGTCGCAAGGCACGCCGGCAGAAGAAGGCTGACCTGTTGCCGGCGGGTTCGTCGATGGAGGTTCATCTGCTGCTGTCCTGCACGTCAGATCCGTCCCAATTGCTGCAGGTGGCGGATCGCTTCTCCACGCTCGGCGTGGATCGAGCGGTATTCACCAAGCTGGACGAGTCGGTCGGCATCGGCGTGGTCCTGAACGTGGCCAGCCGCCTCAATTTGCAGTTGTCATATCTGACGACCGGCCAGGATGTGCCGGACGATATCGAAGTGGGGCATCGCCGGCGGATCGCCGAGATGCTCCTGAAGGGCAATGCCACGGAGGCCAAACGCAATGACGTGGAAGGCGAGCCCGTGGTGGATCAGCTCGCCTGAGTTGCCCGGTCGGGGCGGGTGCAGGGATCGGAGGCCAGGATGATCCGACAGGAAGATCGTGGCCGGCGGTTCGACCAGGCGGCCCGATTGCGCCGCATGGTGGACGGTGCGGACGCCCCCGGGCGGTCCACAAACGTCATCGCAGTCGTCAGCGGTAAGGGCGGCGTGGGCAAAACCATGATCGCAACCAATCTGGCCATCGCTCTGGCCGCCCGCGAGCATCGGGTGATCCTGTTCGACATGGATATGGGATTGGCCAACGCCGACATCGTGCTCGGCGTGGAGCCGGCCTGCAACTGGGCGGACGTGTTGTCGGGGCGGCGGACGCTCGACGAGGTGATCTGTCCGGCGCCGGGCGGCATCGCGTTTGTCCCCGGCGGGTCGGGGACAGCCCGGGCCGCCAATCTCTCCGAGTTCGAGCGTCACTACCTGATGGCGGCGATCGCCCGCATCGAGCAGAGCTACGACGTCATGGTGCTGGATTGCGGGGCGGGCATTTCGCGCAACGTCGTCACCGTGGCGGCGTCCGCGGACACGGTGCTCGTCGTGACGACGCCCGAACCCACAGCCGTCACCGACGCGTACGCGACGATGAAAGTCTTCGCCCAGGAACGAGAGTCCGCACCCGCCGACCGCGGTTCGACCGCCTCGCTCGGACTCGTCGTGAACCAGGCTTCGAGCCGGCGGGAGGCCAAGGAGACATTCGAACGGCTGGCGGGCGTGGCTGCCCGCTTCCTGCATCTGCCGGTCAGCGACTACGGCTATCTTCTTCGCGACGACTACGCCGCCATCGCCGTTCGGCAGAGAGTGCCCGTCCTCATGGCTTATCCACGCTGTTCGGTGAGCAGTTGTCTGATGGCGCTGGCGGGGAGGCTTTCCCGCGAAATGGGTGAGCCGGAAGCGCGTCCGAGCCTCTTTTATCGGGTCATTAATCTGTTCGTGTGATCCGGCCCCGGATATCGGGCCTGCCTCCGGAAGGGGGTTCACCCGACGAGGCCTTTGATCTAAACCGAACCGAGGGCTTTGCCGTTAGAGACTCGTTGAGCCATTGCGACAAGGAGGTCGCACCATGGTGAGACTGTGCGGGGCTGCTTTGGGGTTGTTCGCTTTTTCGATTGCCCTTCTGCAAGGCCTGTTGGTGAACAACCCGACGGATACGACGCTGATCCGGGCCGTCCAGGCCATGTTTGTGTTCTGCGTCATCGGCCTCTGTGTGGGTTACGTGGGCCAGCGCGTTCTCGACGAACACGCGATCCGTCGGCACGGCGAGATGTTCAAGGAGGTCGACGAGGAGGAAGAAGCCAGCCGTGATTCCCAGGCCGCCTCCGCCGGAACCGGCCCGGCCGCGGGTAGCAACGCCAAGCCCCCCGCATCGCAGCCGAACCCGGGCCCCTGACCTCATACCCATCGGGGAGGTATTGAATGGCTGTGCCTCTGCGGGAGACGCAAGACATCCAACAGGTCTGGATTCAATACAAGGCGACGGGCGAACGACATCTTCGAAATCGGCTGATGGAGCATTACCTCCCCCTGGTACGCTACACCGCCGACCGCCTGGCCGCCAAGCTGCCCAGCGAAGTCGACGTCGACGATCTGGTGTCCGCCGGGATCTTCGGGATGCTGGATGCGATCGAGGCGTTCGACCTCAGTCGCGGCGTCAAATTCGAGACCTACTGCTCGCCTCGGATTCGGGGCGCCATTCTCGACGAACTCCGCACCATGGACTGGGTCCCCCGGCTTGTTCGCAGCAGGGCCCATAAACTCGACAGCGCCACCAAGGTCCTTCGGGCCGAACTGGGCCGAATGCCCACCGACGAGGAAATCGCCGCCCGACTCGGCATCAGTAAGGTCGAATTCGAGAAACTGGTCCGCGACGCCAACGCCGTCGCGCTCGTCTCCCTCTCCCGCCGTTACCAGGACAAGGATTCCAATCGCGAGCTTCAAGAGGTCGACATTCTCGAAGACCGCCAAAGCGAGGACCCGCTCGTTCTGCTTCAGAACCGGGACCTGCACGAAACGATCATGGGCGGCCTGTCTCGGATCGAGAAGCTCATCGTCGTCCTGTACTACTACGAACAGATGACCATGAAGGAGATCGGGGCCACCCTCGATCTGTCCGAAAGCCGGGTGAGCCAGATGCACTCCAGCATTCTGAGCCGCCTGATGCGGCAGCTCGACCGCAGCGGGGAGTTACAGTACGAGCGGTAGGACCGGGCCCACAGGGGAACCGGGCTCACAGGGGAACCGGGCTCACAGAGCCCGGCTCGGAGGGGGCGCGGAGAGGTGTGATCCGCCGGCGCGGTTTTGGGCTGTTCTCAGGGCATTTCCTGCGTTTTCGACCCGGGTATCGAGAGGGCCTCGCTGCAGGAAAATCAAGAAGAGTCGCCTCTCGGGCCGATGAATGGGTTATCGGCACGGCTGCCGTTGCGGAGTCGTGCAACGGAGTGACCTGGGGTGTCCACGTTGCCCACCGATATCGTCGGGTCGGTTCTGCAGAGCCATCTGGTTCAGCGCCAGACCGCCGCCGTCCGGGACACCGAGCGGACCACCTCCGCCGTCGACCTTCGGCAGCAGGCGAACCTCATCGATGAAAAGGGGTCAACGGTCGAAACGACCGATGGCGATACCCAGGTCTATACGGATGCGGAGGGGTCGGGAAGCCAAGGCCGCCCGTTCTCGGAAGAGCCCTCCGACCAGCCGGCCGATCGGGAAAACCGCCCCGAAGGCGATGAAGGGACCCACATCGACATCGAGGCGTGAACGCCACCCTCTGGCGAAAAAGCCTCATGAAACGCGCTGGTCCACCCGTCTCACGGATTTCGGGAGAAATAGTCCCAGACCTTGTAGACCTTGGTCTCGTTGTCGACGGGGCCGGGCGAACTGGGTCGGCCTGCGATCGGGTTGAGATCGGCCGCATGGATCTGGCCGCCGGGGTCCGGCACCCGCTTGGCGTGGAAATCACCGAAGAGCACGTTGTAGCTCTTGAGGTGATAGCCTTCGAAAATCCGATGGTCGCCTTCGTTCTCGCCCGCGAAGTAGCCGTCGGTCACCAGGGCGTGGACGTTGTGTTTCCCGCGCGTTTCCCGGGGAAACGAGCCCAGGAACGTTGGAGCCGGGTCCTCGGGACTCGTGAGATACACCCAGTAGGGGTAATCCGCGGCGTCCGGCCGATTGCCGTACCGCACGCACTCCTGGGGGTACATTTTACTTCCGGCGTCCCGGGGCGATCGGGCCGGCACAACCGGGACGGCGTACCCGTAGGCGGTGTAGGGGTGGTAAGGCAGGTCGTGGGCGGTGTGATACTGGGGGTCCGTGGGCCTCTGATTCCGGTAGCAAAGGGCCAGCCGATCCTTCCCATTCTCCGAGTTCTCCTCGACCCCTTTATTGTTCGGGCAGTAGAACAGCGAGGCGTTGGCGCCGACGTACTTCGGATAGAGCAGACCGATGTTCACAATCGCCCAGTGCGGCGGTTTTCTGCTGATGCCCACGTAATACTCGCCTTCCATGAGGGTGTATCGGAAGGTGCCGGCCCAGGGCAGGATCCCCCTGTTGTCCGCGGAGTAGCCGGATAACGCCACGCCCTGCTGACTGAGGTGCGTGAGGCAGACCAGTGCTCGAGTCTGTTCGCGCGCCCGGGCCAGGGTGGGTAGCAGCACCGCCACCAGAATCCCGATGATCGCGACGACGACCAGAATCTCGATGAGCGTGAAAGCCAATCGTCCGCCCGGATGCCTCCGCGCCATAAGCACGGCCTTTTCAGGCTCTGTCGCGTTGATCCGCATCACTGGCCGATAACTCCGGACTTGGAGATCCCTCACCCTCATCATACCGGGTTTGTCGGACGGATGGAACCTCGGTCCTCACATCGATCCTGCCGATCCGGGATCACGGGTTCCGCGAAAAGTAGTCCCACACTTTGTAGACTTTGGCTTCGTTGTCGGTGAGGCCGGTGTGGGTCCAGGCCCGGACGGGGTTGAGGTCGGCCGCGTGGATCTGGCCGCCGGGGTCGGGTACGCGCTTGGCGTGAAAGTCTCCGAACAGCACGTTGTAACTCTTCAGGTGGTAGCCCTCATAAATCCGGTGGTCGCCCTCGTTCTCGCCCGCGAAGTAGCCGTCCGTAACCAGAGCGTGGATGCCGTGCTGGCCGCGCGTCGCTTGGGGGGACGGGCCCAGGAAAGTCGGGGCCGGGTCGGTGGGGGATGTCAGGTATACCCAATAGGGGTACTCCGCGCTGTCCGGCAGACCGCCGTAGCGGATGCATTCCTGGCGGTACATCTTGCTTCCGGCGTCCCGGGGTGATTTGGCCGGCAGAAGTGGCAAAGCGTACCCATAAGAGGTGTACGGATGGTACGGCAGGTCGTGAGCGGTGTGATACTGCGGGTCCGTGGGCCGCTGGTTCTTGTAACAAAGGACGAATCGAGCCTTGCCGTTCTCCGAATGCTCCTCGACGCCCTTGTTGTTCGGGCAGTAGAACA
>JAPKGY010000880.1 GCA_026647385.1 Phycisphaerae bacterium
GCGAGACGAGTCGACACGAGTAAGCTTGGGCGCATGGGACATGGCAGCCTGGATTTCCTTGCTTGTCTCTTGTTTTTCCAAATCTCAAGTGAGGGGTGGGCGGTGGTCTAGCGAGGAGGCGCAGCATGATCAGCACATCCACCTGTCACCTGCCCGTAAAGCCAGGACACGACGACCGGGAGTTGTGGTATGTTCCCCATGCGCGAATTCGGACGCGGGCAGCCGCCGAGCGTGCGGTCGCGATCACGGACTGGATCACGTCGGAGCATCGGACCGAGGTTCGTCCCGACGAGCAGGCTTTGTTCTTGTCACTGCACACCTGTGCGTTCCGCGCCCGGCGCAAACGTCGCAGCCCGCTGATCGGCGGGGATTGGCGGCACTGGATCCGGCGTTGGCACCTCATTCGCGAATACATCGTGGCGGAGAACCTGGGCTTGGCATACACCATGATCTCCCGTTTCCGAGCCAAGGACTTCGATCACGACGACCTGCTCAGCGAGGCCATGTTCGCTCTGGCGAGGGCGGTGGATCGCTTCAATCCGTGGCGCGGCTTCCGCTTCAGTACCTATGCGTGTAACGTTATTGCCCGGGCGCTGATGCGGCGCGGGAAGGTCCAGATGCGGTATCGGCGGTTCTTCCCGGTGCAGTGCGAGGGCACGTACGACCATCTGGACTCGACGGGCCCGCTGGACTCGCCGTCCGGGGTGTACCTGGAGCGGCTGCGCCGGGCGGTGGCCTGCAATCTCGGGGGGCTGACGGAGATCGAATCGAAGGTGTTGTCCCAGCGGTTCCCGACGGACCGCGAATCCCCGCTGACGTTCCGTCAGATCGGTAAGGCTGTGGGGTTGAGCAAGGAGCGTGTGCGACAGATCCAGCACGCGGCACTCGTCAAACTGCGCGACGTGCTCCGGCGGGATCCGCTGCTGGCCTGATCTGAACGTGGAGAAGACCTGGCGGGGGCCATCGGCGCGGAATGGACCGCGGCGAGTGGACGCAGTAAGTGGAGCAGAGAAGTCGGCCGGGTGCGCTGCGAGCGCGAACCCGGCCGTGTTGTTGACGGGGGCAGGCCTCGGGTTCGATCGTGTCCTTACATCCGGTCCGCCAGCGGGAAGAGGTCATCGATCGGCGATCGGGCGAGCTCGACGAGGAAATCCGCGATCCGCCGGCAGGAGAGTTCGAGATATCGGCGGCCTTTGTCCGCGGTGGCGTGGGTTGGGTCCCCGGATGCCGAATGGTCGTTGATTTTCGAAAAGTCGCGGCTCGTCTCCACCCACTTTTTCCGCAGGGCCTCGAAGCGGTAAGGCCTCGTCCGGCCGTCGCCGGCCACGTTCGGTTCGACCAGCTCGGGAAACAGTTCCAGAGCGACCGAAGTCTCCATTTCGCCGCCGTGGTCGTCGGGCTGGGCGAAAATCTCGCCGTACCGGTCGTGGCCGACCGTCCACCAGTTGCAGATGAAAACAAATACATCGAGGTCGGTCTGGATCTGCCGGACCAGGGCCTTGAATTCGTTGCCGCCGTGGCCGTTGAGGATGACGATCTTGCGGATGCCGTGCCTGCGGAGCGAAATGATGATCTCCCGAATCATGGCGTCCAGCGTCGCCTGGGAGACGTGGATGGTGAGCGGGTAGGCCATCAGGTTGCAATCCACGCCGTAGGGGATCGCCGGCAGGCAGATGACCGATTCGCACTCCGGCCAGGCGAGGGCGCAGGCGGTCCGGGCGACGTGCGTCGTGTGCCGCCAATCCTGCCCGACCGGCAGGTGCCGGTTGTGGGTCTCAATCGCCCCGGTCGGCAGCACCGCCACCTCATACTGGCGTTTCGAAATCCGATGCAGGTTCGTCGATCCGAGATCCCATTCGTCGATCATGTGTACCACCTGGCCGGCCTGAGCCATCGTCATCCAACATTCCCCTGGCAGGCGGGGCATCATAATCGGATGGAGCGGCTTAAGCCATGACGGTCTGGCCCGGGGCTTCGATGGAAAAACCTGATCGCATGGATGCTGCGGCAACCGAAAGGAGCTATGGTCCCATCTGCGACCGGGATATGACCGATCCGGTCGAGTTTATCGAATCGGCCGGGCCCGCGGTTGAGACGGGCCCGGCCGATGGATTGTTGATCGCGATTCATGCTGGTCTTGCGGGCGAGCGTCGTCA
>JAPKGY010000881.1 GCA_026647385.1 Phycisphaerae bacterium
ATGAAGCGGTCCACCTGCGCTTCCGGCAGGGGGTAAGTTCCTTCCTGTTCGATGGGGTTTTGGGTGGGCGGGCGCGCGTCCGGGGCGAACGCCCGGTGAGGGCGTCGGGCGAGCGGTCAGCGATCCGCTCGCAACACGAAAGGCCGCTTGAGGCTTCACCCGGGAATCCGTGTTCCGCGGATGCCGAGAAGATCAAGGAAACAAGGGGTGTTGGAAATGACAGGCGAAACCCAGCCTTATCCCGAGGACCCGTCAGGGCTGCCGGACGGATCTGCCGCGCCCGGCTCCTCCGATGGGCTCGTGGCTTTGAGCCGCTTTTGGACCGTGATTCGAAGGCGGTGGCGTGTGGTGCTGGCAGTTTGGCTCCCCATGGTGGGCGTTCTGGTGCCCTGTGTTTATGTCTACAGGAAACCCACCTATACCGCCACGGCTCAAATCCAGGTTCTGGCCGTGCTGCCGAGGGTGCTTTACAAGGACGAAACCAGCCAGATACCCATGTTTGAGAGCTACCTTCGCACGCAGGCCGAGTTGGCCGCCAGCTATCAAGTGCTCAGGGCGGCCCTGACCGACCCGGCCCTCAAGGGACTGCCGCTGCTGAGCACGCCCGATCCGGTTTCCGTGCTTCGGCTGGCCATGACCGCCGAACCGGTCCGGGGTACCCAGATTGTCCAGATCAGCGTGACTCAGCCGGTCCCCGCCGACGCGGTGGCGCTGACGAAGGCCATCGTCGATGCTTACCTGGCCCGGGCCGAGGACGAGGAAAAGAAAAACCAGGATGACACGCGGACATTCCTCGAGAACGAGCAGGTACGTCTGCGAGGCGTCATTTCGAGCAAGCAGCGGGAAAGAAACGAACTCGCCGCCGAATACGCCACGATCAGCATCCCGACTTACGAATCGCTCCGGGCGAATGTTGCCCAGTCGGGTATGCAGACGAAGGAGTTCCTCGAGGCAACCGAACTGGAGATTCTGCAGCTCAGGGATCAGATTCGGCAGATTGAGGAGGGGGTCTACGTGGGCGTGCTGGACAGCACGCCCTCGAAGCAACAGCAGGCGATCGAGGACGACCCCCTGGTTCGCTCCGTTCGGGAGCGGTTGGTGGCCGAATCCGCCCGGTTGACGCAACTCCGATCGGGCATGACCGACGAGGCCAAGGAGGTCATCGCGGTCAAAGAGCAGATCAGGCAATTGCAGGCCGATCTGGAGAAAGAGCGGGTCCGTGCCGCCGAGGACGTGGCCAAGGCGGGCCTCGAGATGCAGAAGCGGATGAAGGACAGCCTGCTGTCCGAGAAGAGGGCAAAGCTGGTCGCCGCGGAGCGCCATCGCGACGCGCTCGAGCAGAGGGTCGAGAAACAGGAGGCGGAAGCGAAGAAGATCGGAAAGACCAGCCTGGATATCCAATCCGTTCAGGACGAGATCGACCAGTACAAGAGGGACCTGGAGGTAGTCGAGGAGCGAATCAAGACCCTCACCACGGAAAGCCGGCGCCAGGCGAGGATTTCTCGAGCCTCCGATCCGGAAATCCGGCCCACCGGAGTCGACGACAAGCGATTCAAGTTGAGTCTGGCGGGTTCCTGCGGCGCGCTTCTGGTTGCGTTTGCTGTCGCCTTTCTGAAAGACCGCATCGAGGCCTGCATTTACGCGCCATCGGAAGTGGAGTCCGAGGTGGGCCTTCCTACGCTGGGTGTCGTGCCCCCGCTCAGCGAACTGGACTCGGGGCGTGCGACCATCGACGATTTCAGCGAGTGTTACCGTCTCGTTCGCGTCAACCTGCTCAGTGCCGGCGTCGGCGAGACGCCCCCGAAGTCCGTGCTCGTGACCAGCGCACAGGCCGGTGAAGGCAAGACCAGTACGGCGGTCAATCTGGCGGCCAGCCTGGCCGAGCTGGGGGGGCGAGTCCTCCTGATCGACGGAGATATCCAGGCGCCTCGCGTCGGTGAGGTCATGGCGTGTACCGCGCCGTACGGCCTCAAAGAGGTGCTTTTCGGAGAACGCAGCCTTTCCGACTGCGTCGCGCCCTCCAGGATAGCCGGGCTTGATCTCCTGCTGGCGGGAATGGATGGTGACTTGATTCGGCGCGTCCTGAACAACAAGTCGGCCGCCCGCATCGTCCAGGAGGCGACCGCTCTGTATGACTATGTCGTGATCGAT
>JAPKGY010000882.1 GCA_026647385.1 Phycisphaerae bacterium
GGCGAGGATCAACGGGACGAAGTGTTCGACGGTGGGGTGGTTGGTGCGCGCGGCGGGGGCCCTCTGTTCCCAGTCCAGCAGCTCGTCCCGTGCTACCCGGCGGCGGACGCGCTCGTGGGCCAGCATCGTCCGAGGCAGGGTTTTGGCGTCGTGTACCAGGGCCGTCCCATTGACGGCCCGATTGATTGGAATCGGATCATCACCGACGAAAAAACGGGGTGGGTGAATGAACTGCCGGAGGCGAAGAGAAAGGAACTTCCTCTGAAAGCCGGCGGGAAAATGTTCCAGAACATTCCGGCCGATCTCATCATTTCGCCCAATGCGGAGCACCACGGCTTCACCGACACTTCACTCCACGCGAACAGCATCGGCTCGCTCTACGCCAGCGGCACGTTCGATGCGGACAAATCGTTCCTGACCGCGAAACACGGCTATTGCGCGGGCACGGGGCTTCCGTGGGAGAAGGTGTTCGCCGGAATACTCGACCAGATGCTGTTCCCGGACGCCGGAGGCATCACGCTCAATCATCCCACGTGGTCCAGGCTGCCCTTCCCGCAAGTGTGCCGGATGCTCGACTTCGACCCGCGCGTTCTCGGCATCGAGGTTTTCAACAACACCTGCGCGATCGGCTACGGCGATCCGAACCGGGGATGGGCTTACCAACTCTGGGACGACGTACTGGCGACGGGTAGAAGGTGTCTGGGATTCTTTACGCCCGACCACGCCATCGGCAAAGGCCAGAACATCCTCTTGGTGACCGAATTCAACGAACGCGAGTGTTTGCGGGCCTATCGCCGGGGCACCTTTTACGGAGCCATCGAGGGAACCGGCCTCCAATTCTCAAACATCACACTTGCCGACGGGACGCTGTTCGTCGCACTCAACCGGCGGGGAGTCGTCCGCCTCGCCTCCGACAAGGGCGAGGTGGCCCAAAGCAAAGGGGTCACCGAAGCAGAATTCACAATACCCGCGGGCAAGGATCGCCATCCCGCCGTTTCTTACCTCCGGGTCGAAGCTTACGATGAATCGAACGAGCGGCTCTTCTCCCAGCCCATCCTGTTCGGGCCGGCTGCGACGTTGTAACCCCCATAAGTGAACCCCCCGCCTTCGGGCCCGCGCCGCCGCCCCTCACGGAATCAAGTTTGATATCAGGATCAGCATGAGTTAGAATGAGTATCAATCAAGCTGTAACGGCGGCGAGCCTGCCGGCGGACGAGGGAGCGGAGATAGATACCACGCCAAGAAGAGCAGCGGTGGCGGCCTTGTGTGTGCTCGTGTCCGCCGTGGTGCCGGCTGAGGCGAGGCCGAAAGGGACGAAGATCGAAGTCACCAGCTTCCGCGCCGTGCCGGACGATGGCAAGACCGTCACCCGTTTTCTGATTGCCTTGACGGCCTGGCTACCCGTCCTGTCTGCACGGAAGCCTGGCCTTGACGAATCCACTCGCCTACGGAGCCGTTGAGGAGAGTTGGACCCAGACCTCTGTTTTATCGGCTGACAGGAAAGCTCTCGCGCCGTTTTCGGCTTGCTGTAGGCCTGGTTTTGACTTGCATCGTGATTGTCGTCACCGTCGCCATATGGAAGCTCGCGACGGGCGTTGTGATATCCTGGATTCAGCGGCAGTAGGATGCGGCGGGTGAGCCACAATGTTTGGCTGTTTTCAGGGCAGTGAGTTCCAGGTTCGCATGTGAAGTGAGTGAGGCATGTGAGCGTCCGCCGGATCCCCTGGAACCGGCGATGTCAGGGGCGCAGACGGGATGCATCGCGTTTCGCCCACGCTAATGCAGGGGTAGCTATGGTCAAGACCTCGAGCGGTTGTCTGGCGCTAAGGTTCGCTGCGCTGGTTCTTGTGGCGTCAGCCTCCCCGGCACAAATGGTTGCCGACGGCTTCTCCGGCCGGTATAGGCCGGATGGGAACGGCACGGATCCTTCCACGGGGAAGCCGCTGTGGCCGGGGATGGGGACGGGAACCCCCGTCACTGACGAAGAGCTCTTCGACGCCCTCAATCTGGATCTGGCGCCAGCACGCGCGAGCCGCAGGTGAGGCGTTCGCCCTTGATCGCGAGAATGTCCTTGACCGCGACCAGACAGCCGGCGAGTTTGCCGGCTTTGCCCTGCTGCAGACGGGTATCGATCTGCTGCGCCC
>JAPKGY010000883.1 GCA_026647385.1 Phycisphaerae bacterium
CGCCGAAGTCGAGGAACCAGACCTCGGGCGGCGGATCGACCAGAACGTCGGGATGCCGGTGGGCGACATCCAGGAGCAGCTTCCTGACCAGTTGTGGATCGCTGCCGTAGGCGACGCCGATCTGCATGCGGGCCCGCAGCCTCGTATCGGAGAGGGTCCAGTTGATCACCCGGCCATTGATGAAATCCCCGTTGGGGATGACGTGTTCGACGAAGTCCGGGGTGCGAACGCGGGTCGAGCGCATGGAGATCGCCAGCACCTCGCAAGGTGTGCCGTCGGGCAGTTCGATGGTGTCGCCGACCTTGATCTGGCGTTCAAAGAGGATCATGAGCCCGCTGATGAAGTTGACGAAGAGCGGCTGAAGTCCGAGTCCGAGGCCCAGGCCCAGCGTACCCAGCAGGATGGTCAGGGCGCCGAGATCGATGAGCAGGACTCTCAGGCCGACGTAGCCGGCCAGGGCGATGATCGAATAATGCAGGAGAGCGGTGATGGCTGCCTGGGTTCCGCGATCGATGTGCCGGCTCTGGGGAAAGACCTCCGCGTAGAGAAACGCACGAATGCTGCGCGAGACGATGACGCCGGCGATGACAACGAGTACCGCCCCCAACAGCCTGGCGGGCGTCACGCTGCCCGAGCCGACGGTGATCAGCTCGTATCCGGCGGCCTCGCGCATCATGACGAAACTGACGCCCCAGACCTGCAGGATCGCGACGAGTGCACCGGCCGCCACCCCGAATCGAATGACCTGAGCGGTAATGCGCCAGAACGGACTGCTCGCGTCGGGCTGGCGCTGCTCCCCCACCACGGCGGGCTTGAACAGGTAGCTCTCCATAAGACCCGCCCAGGCCGCGAGAAGTCCGCGGAGGATTTTGGCCACGAGCACGATCGCGACGGTGAGCCCCAGGCCTCGAATCAGGTAATCCACCAAGGCTGCGTATCCCAGGAACTCCAGCACCACGAGTCCCGCGGTCGCGAGGACAGACAGGGTCAATAGCCAGGATCGCATCCTGGCCCAGATCCCGGATGAACCGGAGCCGGCCCCTCGGACCAGGCTGGTGAACATGCGCCGCCGGACGAGATAGAGAAAAAGGACCGCCAGCAGGAGCGTGACGGAGGAATCCCAGACAGAGAGCGCGACCTTCTGGGCGAGGCCGTAGTGCCAGAGGACTCTCGGCCAGGGCAGCAGGAGGATGAGGCCCAAGCAGAGGATCCGCAGCCACCTGCGGTGATAGCGTGCGATGTCGTCGCCGCACTGGACGATACGAAGATGAGGCCGCCGGACGTCGAACATGGCCCGGACGGCGGCTTCGCCGATGATGATGACGGCGAGATACCCAAGGGCCATGAGCACCAGCGGGAAGTCGGTGCCTTGCCGCCGCAGGTAAATGAAATACGCGAGCAGGCCGATGGCGGGCCAAAGGATGGGCGCCACCCGGCCCATCGCGCGGGTGAGCTGGATTTCGAGACGATGGGCGGGATCGACCTCGACGGGTTTGTCCGGCACTTGTTCGACCTGGCGGATGATCGCGTCCTTGCGTTCGACCCACGCCAGACAGTAGCGTCTCGCCCGAATACCGAGATAGGCGCCCGCGCAAGCAATGAAGATAACGATCAGGATCTGGCGCGGTCGCACGTCCCGGATCATCCGCAGGGCGCCGTCGAACCAGTCCCGTACCAACTCGCCGGCCCGCCCCTTGCCGGTCCGGATGGAGTGCAGTTCCTCCCGGGCGGCGGACCAGTTCGCGTTCAACGGTCCGCGATCGGGTACCGTGAGCCGCAACCAGTACAGTTTGCCGCGAACGAGTGCGATGCGATCCAACGCATCCTTGACGATCGGCACGATCTCATCGAGGCGGTCGCGGAAGCCCCGCATTTCTTTCAGGATGGTATCCAGGCGCTCGTTGGCGAGTCCCATCTCGCTGGTCAACCGTGCCTGGAGGTCGCGGGCCCGCACGAGTTCGTCGCCGCGAAGATTCCTCACTTCGTTCTCGAATTCGGTCCGGATCGGAACAATCTGAATCCGAAGCCGGTCGCGACGCTCGCTGGCGGCGGCGATCTTGTCGTTCACGCGGTCCAGTTCAGCCTCGATCTCCTTCAGTCTTTCCCGCAGAAACACGATGCGGTCGCCGAGGACCCGGTACG
>JAPKGY010000884.1 GCA_026647385.1 Phycisphaerae bacterium
GAAACGAATCCACGAGCACAAGAACGGGCTCGCCGATGGTTTCACCAAGGAATACGGCGTGCATGACCTCGTCTACTTCGAGGAAACTAACGACACCGAGGCGGCGACAAACCGCGAACGGCAGCTCAAGAAGTGGAACCGCGCTTGGAAGGTCGAACTCATCGAGAAGGTCAACCCGGACTGGACCGACCTCTATCCGACCCTGATCGGGTAGATGTTTTTTGTTTCTGGACCCCCGCTTCCGCGGGGGTGACATGCCGTACTTGGGCATGGCCGTCGCTATGCCCGTCTTGAGCCCGAAGCAGTCCGACAGTCCGGCAGCCACGTTGTACTCGCCGCCCGATACGTGAATCTCGACCGAGCGAGCCTTCCGGAACGGGATCACCCCCGGGTCCAACCGATGCACCAGCGCACCCAGCGACAGAAAGTCCAGCTCGCATGCATCCTGACGAACGTTCAGGTCGCTCATGAATAGTCCCCCTGTACCTCGGATCAACGAATGAGGAACGAATGAAGGGTATGCAGATATCCGCCGTAGGCGGAATTGTCAATTCGGCGTCGTCTTCGGCCGCTTCTGCCTCGGGTCGTTCGTGTACTACCTCATCCGCGCCCAGGCTGCCTTGGCGAGACGCCCCCCTCGCGCCGACGGGATGTAGCCGCCCTCGGTCGCGGACCGATCGGGAACGTCGCAACCATTTCGATGACGCAGGCTCCGTCCACGGTCGTGCGACACCGAATTCAGATCTTGTAAACCATTACCCCAAATAAACTTAAGTCGACACGCCCTCGCGACGGACTTCAACGAAAAAGAACAATTTCGCGGATTTCTGCGGCGTCGTCACGGGCCGGGAGGCCCTTGTCTGTGTCAACCCTGGGGAGTCTTCCAGGCGAACGGAAGCAGATATGGATGAAGATCCATCGGTGGCACCCCCGTCGGGGGGAAGTATGATGTGAGTCAAGACCCAGAGTGAAGAACAGTGCAGCCATCCACTGCACTAGAGGAGGGGTCAGGATGAATTATCACGGCGTGGTGGAAATAGACGGTGCTGCCACTTTTCTCACTCGCCCTTCCCGGGGAGTTCGTCGCCAATGGGGATCGATGTCTTCGGAGTCCTGTTTATCTCGCTGTTCGTGGCGAATGGCGCGGCGTTTTGCGTCTTGCATTTCATCTGCGACAGAGTCATCGCCGACATTCGGAATCGTTTCCCGTCTCTCGCCGAAACCTTAAACCTTCCGGAGGCAAGGAAATGGCTCCCGGGCCCCGCAGGTCAGCGCGGAGTTCTCGCGATGATGGTCATCGGTTTCGAGGGGAGAATCTGACCGCCCGCCATACCCTGTCGCGCACCCCGATGTGCCGGGCGAAATCGGGCACCCTTGCGAGTTGCGACATGCCGGGATAACCTGAGGGCGAGTCGGTCGTGGCCTGCGTGCCGCGGCTGCGAGGGTTGCGCGAATGACCAGCGAGAACATGAGCACGGACCTGCCCAAGTCCATCTGGGACAACGATTTGCCGGCCGGCGATTCACCGCCGCTGCCGAGTTGGCCGCTTAAGCTCTGGATCACGGTGTACGTGCTCTGGATGATCTTCCTGCTTTCGATGCTGGTCGTGCGTTTCACGACGAATTGAGCCGGTCTGATGGCGTGTTCGCAGGGGGGTGCGTAAGTCTGGGAGAAGGGGACTGTTCCCGTTTCGCGGCAGGCCTTGAACGCATCGGGCCGATCGCGTACTCAAACCCACGCTTTGTCCCGGTGAAATGGGCACAGTCCCCGGGCTCCCCAGGCACTCTTTTAGTCCCCTGTCCGGTACCGCACGCGGCGTGGCCGGTCTTGCGCGTTCAACAGGGTTGCACCCCACCGCATGGATCATGTTTCGCCACCGTCCCTGGACCCGCTGGTGTTCGATCGCAACTGGGCTGCGCTGCGGAACGTCGACGCGGAACTGGCTGCCCAGGTCGAGCGGGTAGCGGGATCGTCGGCCGGGGTCGAGGTCGCCCGGACGCGCGACGGGCAGGTCAGTTTTCGCCTTTCCGGCGGCAGCCGGTCCGCCTGGTTCGGCCGATCGTCGATCCCCCTCGTCCGGGCCGAGGTGCTGCTCGAAAAGTTCGAGGCGGGTACGGGCA
>JAPKGY010000885.1 GCA_026647385.1 Phycisphaerae bacterium
TGCGCAAGAGTTTTACGATCTGTTCGGGTTTCTTTCGGTTCATAGAGTTTCGCTCCTTTTTGAGGCGCTCGACTCTCATTTTACTTGGTCTCGCTGCTGCTGATGGCTGGTTGTGCCCGACCGGATCAGCCCGCGGGTACGCCTATGGAGCGGGCGTGGGAGTCGGTGGGCCGGCCCCCAACACCCTCGGCGCCCGCTACGCGGTCCGCCGATGCCCCGGCTCGCCCCGCGGCCGCGGCTGCCACCGCGCCGGCTGGTTCGCCGCCGCAGGTGGCCGGCTCGCGCAACGACGTGCTCGCCCTGGTTAACGGAGAGCCCATCTACCGCTCCACCCTGCTCGATCTGCTCGTGGAATGTCATGGCGAAAAAATGCTCGAGGCCCTGATCCTGCTGACAGCCGCCAGGCAGAAGGCAGCCTCCATGTCTGTGACCGTCGGCCCGGCCGACATCCAGGCCGCCCACGAGGATGCTCTGCGGCGCCTGGCCACGCCCTTCATCAACCCCGATCAGCCGCCGCTCGATCGGGCCACCGCCGAACGGCTTTTGCGGGAGTTTCTGACGGCCAAGAACATCTCGCCGCGCGAGTGGGACATTCGCATGGAGCAACGGGCGATCATCGCCCGGATCGCCGCCGCCGAGGTCGCCCGCACCCCCATCACCGAGGAAATGCTGCGGTCGCGCTTCGAGCAGGACTACGGCGAAAAGGTGCAGATCCGTCACATCCAGCTCTCCTCGCTCGCACAGGTGACGCGGGCTCGGGCGCTGCTGGCGGACAAGGATTTCGAACTCGTCGCCCGGCAGATGAGCGAGAACGAACTCACCGCCAGCCAGGGCGGACTGATCCCCCCGTTCACCCGGAACGACACCGCCGTTCCTCCGCTCATCCGTGAAACCGCCTTCAGCCTTCAGGTCGGCGAGGTGTCCACGGCGATCCAGGAACTGGGCCATTACCAGCTCATCAAGCTCGAACGCCGGTTTCCCGCCGACGGCGTCAGCTTCGACAAGGCCGACAAGGCTCAACTGCGGGCTCGCGTCGTCGATCGACTCGCCCGCCAGCGTGCCGAGGACCTCGAGGGCGAGCTGTTTCGCGATGCCGCCGTGGATGTGCGCGACGCGAAACTGGGCGCGCAGTTCCGCGAGAAAAACCGCATTCGCCGTTGATCGGATCACACTTCCATCACGTCGCTGACCTGATAGCGCGAAGCGTGAAAGAACGGAAACGTCCGCCCCACGTGCCGGCGATGCGTATCCAGGGCGAGTTGGGGATCGTTGTTCTCCTGGCTCAGGTGGGCGATGGCGGCCCATTTCAGCCTGTGGCTGTTGGCCCGGATCAGTTCGGCCGCCTGGTGGTTCGAGAGATGGCCCCTGCCGCCGCGAATCCGCTGCTGGAGCGGGTAGGGATAAGGCCCGTTGGCGAGCATCTCCGGATCGTAGTTGCTCTCCAGGTAGCACGCGTCCAGCGTCTGCATTCGCTGCAGCAGCTCGGGGAACGGATGCCCCAAGTCGGTCATGATGCCCAGGCGCCTGCCGTCGTGCTCGACGACGAACGCCAGGCCGTCGGCCGCATCGTGCGGCGTGCGGATCGTGTGTACGGTCACACCGTCGAAGGTCAGCGGCTCGCCCGCCTTGAAGTGCCTCAGGTCCCTCATCGGGCCGAGGTCGCAATAGCACGCCTGCCGGGTCGGGCGCGTCATGTAAACCGGCAGGCCGAACTTGCGCTGGAAGATCCCCGCGCAACGGATGTGGTCGGCATGGTCGTGGGAGACGATGACCGCATGCACGTCGCGGATGTCCCGCCGATGCACCCGCATGCGCCCCTCAGCCTGTTTACCGGAGATCCCCGCATCGAACAGCAACCGGACGTCGCCCGCCTCGACGTAGATGGCGTTGCCGTTCGAGCCGCTGTTGAGAGAAAAAGTGATCATGCGACAGCCGTCCCTGCCTGTCGGTGCTATGATACACCGGCCTCCAGGCCCCCGGCAACGGGGCAGGCGCGCCCACGGGCCGGTGGGTTCGATGGACTGGGTATGTAACGCCGGGCACCCTGGCTGTAGCGATTCCGGAACGGTCGGATTCCCAGGAATCACAATTGCCTTGATAAACGCCGCAGAGGGCAAG
>JAPKGY010000886.1 GCA_026647385.1 Phycisphaerae bacterium
GGGCTTCCCCAAGGGCTTCGGCGCCGGCCCCCGTCGCCGCGAGGAGGTGTGGCGCGGTCCGGGCGATTAGAGTCCGGGGTCCGCAGGGCGTCAAGCGGACTCCGGAATCCAGGCCGTCTCCGCATGAAACACGACCCATCAGAACCCGCCGATGCCGGCCAGCGAGTGGCGGAAGGCCCTATCGGCCACGGGCTCCGGAACGGGTCGGTTTTCGTCAACTTGAACAAGGGGCCGGTTGGCTCATAAAATGGGGGGTCGGGTCCGCCGCCTATGCCACGGTCGGCCGCCCAGCGAGGAGCCGACGGGGAGGTCGGCTGAACGGACTTTCGGCACGGCGCAAGGGACGCTGCTTTCCCCGGACTGACCAGCCGCGACTTATGGCCCGCAAACAAAAGAAGATCGGCGAGATCCTGGTGGGCTGGAACCTGTTGAGTCCCAGCGCCCTGGAGGATGCGCTCGCCTATGCCGCGGAGCATCACCGGCGGATCGGCGAGGCCCTGGTCGAGTTGGAACTCTGCAAGGAAGAGGACGTCTGCAAGGCCCTGGCCGCCCAGTTCGACATGCCGTACGTGGACCTGGACAAGGCCACCGACCTGCGCGACAACCTGAAGCTCGTTCCGGAGAAGATCATCAAGGAGAGGCTGGTCCTGCCCCGCGGGGAGGAGAACGGCAAGCTGAAGGTGATCATCAGCGACCCGCTGGACCTCGACACGCTGGACCTGCTGCGGTTCCGGGTGAATCCGAACATCGAGGCCTCGCTGGCCCCGGCCTCGAAGATCAAGCGGTTCATCGACACGTTCATGTCGGAGGTGGGCGGTGAACTCGAGCAGACGATGGCCAGCATCGACCAGGACATGCCGGAGGACGAGCATGCGATCGGCAAGGCGGTGGGGGACGATCCGGACGCCCCGATCATCAAGCTGATCAACCAGCTCATCGGCGAGGCAGTCCGGATGCGGGCGAGCGACATCCACGTCGAGCCGATGGCCGACCGCGTGCGGGTCCGATACCGGGTCGACGGCGTGTGCATGGAGCGGGAGCAGATTCCCAAGAAGCTGCAGGGCGCGGTGACCGCCCGGCTGAAGCTGATGTCCGGGATCGACATCGCGGAAAAGCGCATCCCGCAGGACGGCCGAATCAAACTCACTTTCAGCGGCAAACCGGTCGACTTCCGCGTCGCGTCGTGTCCGAACACGCACGGCGAGTCGATCGTGCTGCGTATTCTGCGTCCCGACTCGGTGCGGGTGGGCATTCAGGCCCTGGGCTTCGAGGAAGAAGACTACCAGACGTTCATGAAGATCATTCGCCGCCCGAACGGGATCTTCCTGGTCACCGGTCCGACCGGCTCGGGCAAGACGACGACGCTTTACGCGGCGTTGCAGGAGTTGAACCGTCCGGACAAGAAGATCATCACGGCCGAGGACCCGGTGGAGTACAACTTTTCGGGCATGAACCAGTGCCACGTGCGTGAGGACATCGGCCTCACGTTCGGGGTGATTCTCCGGTCGATGCTGCGTCAGGCGCCGAACATCATCCTGGTGGGCGAAATCCGCGACCTGGAGGTGGGCGAGGTGGCGATCCAGGCCGCGCTGACCGGGCACCTGGTCTTCAGCACGCTGCACACGAACGACGCGCCGAGCGCGATCACGCGTCTGATCGACATGGGCATCAAGCCGTTCCTGGTGGCCAGCTCGGTGCAGGCCGTCATGGCCCAGCGTCTTTGCCGCGTCACCTGCACGGAGTGCAAGGTGGACGACCTGTCGCCGGACCCGCAAATGCTTCGCCTGCTGGGTTTCACGGAAGACGAGCTTCGCGGTCGAACGCTGAAGAAGGGCGCGGGCTGCAAGCGGTGCAGCAATACGGGGTACCGCGGCCGAATGGGCATCTTCGAGATGATGCTGATGAACAATGCGCTGCGCGAGCTGGCGTTCAACCGGGCCTCGACGAGCGAACTCCGCCGGGCGGCAAAGGCGAGCGGGATGAAAAACCTGCTGACCGACGGGAAGCTGAAGATTCTGCGGGGCGTGACGACTCTGGCCGAGGTCGCCAAGCACGCCCAGGCTGAAGGCATTCTGATCGACGAGTGAGAACATGGGCACGCTGCACATC
>JAPKGY010000887.1 GCA_026647385.1 Phycisphaerae bacterium
GTACTTCTCGGCGCTGGAGGGAGAGCCGCTCGCGCCGATGTTCTTCAAGCGCCGCATTTCCCGAAACATCGAGACGCTGCGCAAGATCTTTCAGACCTGGGTCCGCGAAGGCAAGCTCCGCGTGCCGTGGACCCCGTGGTTTTCCTCCAGTTCCTTGTCACCGTACTTTTCGTCGATCGCCCGGAGTTCCTGCACGTTCCACACGACGATCGGCAGGCGCGTCCGTTTCAGCGTTGGCGATGAGATCAGGCTGGGCGAGTAGGTCAGCAGGACGACGAGCAGGACGTCGATGCCGTCGGACTCGTAGCCGCGGATGACCTGTTCGACGCGTTCGGCCGAAAAGAGTCCGCCGTCGAAGCGAATCTCGGCGATCGGCGCCAAGGCCGGCACGATCCTCTCGCGGACGAACGTTTCCCGGCTCAGGCGCAGGGCGGGGTCGTACTTTTCGTAGAAATCGAGGGTGAGGCCGAGGAGGCCGACTCTGGGTTTGTTCATGGCGCTCTCCGGGTATCGTGAGGTTGAGGTTGTTTCCGGCCGATCGGTCTTACTTGTGTCGCTGGCGCAATAATGTCGAATGACGAATGTCTAATGTCTAAAGATGGACTCATTTCGAATGACGAACGCCGGAGGTTTGGACGTACCGGTGTTGGCGGGCGGAGTTCACCATCGGGTCCTTGGGTTTTCTTAGACATTAGAACCTTACGGCCAAGGACCGATGCCATTTGAGCGCCTGTTTGCCCGAAAGGGTCCTTGTCGGTTGCGGACCACAAACAGGCGGTCCGCCTTGGACATTTGACATTAGACATTTCGAATCCGCCTCCAGTGTTTCCAGGCTTTGCCGGCTGAACTCGGCCATTCGGGTTTATCGCGGCCCCGGCAGATCGACCCACGTCTTTCGTTCAGCCGATTCGCGGACTGCTTCCAGAACGCGCTGCAAATGCAGCCCCTCGGCGAGCGACGGGCTGGGTTGTCGGCCCGCGGCGATGCACTCGATCAGGTTATAGAGGCTGTGGACGTGGCTGCGGATCCAACCGAGGCTGAATTTCGGGTTCGGGAACTTCCCGCCGGGCGCGGGGTACTTCTGGACGGCGGCGATCTGCTGCCAGCCGCGCTGCCCGCCGCAATCGCCTTCCGGCCGACGACAGTCGTAAACCTCGAGATAGTTCGGTTGCATGAGATTGAAACGCAAGGCCCCGTCCCGCCCGTGGATTTCGAAACGGAGTTCGTCCTCGGCCCCGGTGGCGATTTTGCTCGCCTCGACGCAGCCAATGGCTCCGTCAGCCGACCGCAGCAGCATGACCGCGGCGTCCTCGACGTCGATTTTCATCAGGGTGCCGGGATTGTCGAGGCTGGGGCGTTCAGCCGCCCAGATTCGGCTGGTGCAATGGACGGCCTGGAACGGGCCGATCAGCGAGCCGAGCAGATCGAGAATGTGCGAACCGAGGTCGCGGATGACGCCGCCGCCTGCGGCTGCGGTCGATTTCCAGTTGACGGGCTTCTTCGGATCGACGCTGCCCGAGTGCAGGTAGCAGCCGCGAAAGTGGGTGATCGGGCCGAGGACACCTTCAGCGATCATCCTGCGCGCCTGCAGGGTGGCGGGGAAGAATCGGTATTGCAGCGCGACCTGGGCGGTCCCGCGATAGCCGGGAAGCAGGGCGGCGAGCTGGTCGGCTTCCTCCAGGCTGGCGGTAACCGGCTTGTCCACGTAAACGTGCTTGCCGGCCTGGAGAGCTGCGGACAAGGCGGGGAAATGCTCCGGGTTCGGCGTGCAGACGTGGATGAGGTCGATGTCGTCGGCCTCGATGATTTCGCGCGGGTTGGTCGTGCAGCGATCGAACTGGCCCGTCTCCTTGGCGGCCTCAGCCAGTTCGGGTGTCACTTCGCACACCGCTTTGAGCCGGCACTTGATCGGCAACGGGTTGTAATAGAGCGGGAGCGTGTGATGGGCATAGGTGTGGGTCTTGCCCATGAAGCCGAAGCCGAGAATGCCGACGCCGAGTGTCTTCATACCGTTCTCATCCGGGGCACGGCCCGCAGCAGGCGCATGCCGTTGTTGTGGAAGATGTCCTCGACGAACGAACGCGGCAGCCCCGTCCGTTCGACCGCCC
>JAPKGY010000888.1 GCA_026647385.1 Phycisphaerae bacterium
ACGGCTTCGAAGAAGGCCTGGCGATCGCTGACGGTGGCTCTGCGGAGCAGTTGCTGGACGTAATCGTCGCGATGCTGGTTGAAACGCTGCTCAGCCAATCGGTCGATGATCTTCTCCTGGGCTTCCTCGAAGCTGGATTTGTGGCCGGGAGTGAACGCACCGCACTTGACGATGAAGACGGCGTCCTCGGAATCGGTGATCTCGCTGATCTGGTTTGCCGTGAGGGTGAAGAGGACCTCGGCGGGCCTGGTCATTCTGCCGGTCAGGGCGCCTGGCGAGACCTCGCCCCAGTCGCCGCCGAGGCTGGCGCGGATTCCCTTCGAATACTTGCGGGCGACGTCGGCGAAAGGCACGCCACGAGTGAGTTCCTCGCGAGCGTGGACGAGCTGCGCCCGGGCCCGCGAGCGACCGGCCGCGATCTCGGCGGGCGTTGCCCGCGAAAGCGGTTTGCCCAGTTCCTTCTCCAGCGGGATCTCGATCAGCAGAAGCTGGGCCCGCGGCGGGGTTGAGAATTCCTCCTGATGCGTGTTGTAGTACTGGAGCAACTCGCGCCGGTTGGGCTCGACGGCGATGGGCTTGAACCGGTCGTGGAGGAACTGGGAAACCATGGCCTGGCGTTTCGCGCGGGCCTTGATGTCGTCGAGCTTGAGGTCGAGGGCCTTGAGATGGGCCTCGTATCGGGCGGTAACGCCACCGAACCGGCGATTGATGACGTCCTTGACCAGGCGGTCAGCCTCCTTGTCGAAGGCTTGCTGGATCTTGTCGTCCTTGAACTGCTCCTTGGCTTCCTGGCAAACGACGACCATGCTGATCGCATAATCGATCTGGTTGCCGACGGTGCGGAAGACGTAGCTGCGGTAGGCGGCCAGAGGCAGCGAGCGGGATTTCTCCGCCAGATCGGGGAGAATGGGCTCGAGGATCTCCTGGACGGTGAGCGACTCGCCGTTGACGAAGAGGACGGGGCAGCCGACGGCGCCGGTTTCGGTGAAGGTGATGTCGGACGGCTGAGTGACGGCGGCTTTGCCGGCCGGCGCGGTCGCGGGAGTCCCGTTGACGTCGGCGCGGCGCACCTCGGGGTGGTATCGGCGAGCGTGGGCGGATTCGTGGTCCGTACGCTTCGGGCCGGGATCGCCCTTGTCGCAGCCGGCAAAGGCACAAGCCAGCAGTGCGATTGCGGTCGGAAGGCAGCGGCGGTCGGGAAAACCGTGCATAGGGCGGAATTGTATAGGAAACGTCAAAAAGTCAAAACGTCAAAAAGTCAAAGTCGAAGTCG
This sequence comes from Phycisphaerae bacterium, assembly GCA_026647385.1. Taxonomy (GTDB): domain Bacteria; phylum Planctomycetota; class Phycisphaerae; order UBA1845; family PWPN01; genus JAPKGY01. The sequence continues at coordinate 1,274 of JAPKGY010000888.1, forward strand.
AGGATCCGACGTGGCGGAATTCGTCCTGGTCGCCTCGCCACGGCGAGCAGGCGTGGCGACCGTGGCGAACGTCAAAATCGAAGTCGAAGATTCGCCGTGGCGAACGCCGGGATGGGGGAGAGGATTCAAGACGTCAGAATCGGTGAATTCTCTTGGCGGGCGAGGGAATGATGAGCGCTCCCCTTTGGGTCGGGGCTAAACTTGGCGCGGTGGAGTGAGCATTTGGCGGAGGACGGCCAGCAGGGTGTTGGGTTCGAAGTAGGGTTCGGTGAGGCGGAGGTGGATGGTGTGGGGGTCGGCCATCCGGGGCGAACCGGGGCTGCGGGCGAGCATGGGCTCGACGAGGGAGAGTTCCTCGACGGAGAAGACGAGGTCGGGCGGCTGCTGGTTGATGGCCTTGATGCGGTACGGCTGGGCAAGGATGCGGATCTCGGCCAGGTGGAGCAGCGTTTGGACGCTCGGCGGATAGGGGCCGAAGGCGTCGCGGATGTCCTTTTCGAGCTGGTCGAGTTCGGCCCGCGTGTGGCAGGCGACGAGTCGGCGGTAGATCTCCATGCGCTGGCGGTCGGACTCGACGTAGTTCCGCGGGATGTGGGCGGGGACGTCGAGTTCGAGGTGGACGGGTCTGAACTCCTCGGCCGGCTCGTCCTTGAGCCTGCGGACGGCCATGTCCAGAAGCTGGCAATAGAGTTCGTAGCCGACGGCGGCGATGTGTCCGGACTGCTCCGGGCCGAGGATGTTGCCGGCGCCGCGGATTTTGTAACACCCACCGTATTTCCTGACTCCTCAAAAGGCTAAACATTCCTCATTGGCAGGGAGACAGGAAAAAT
>JAPKGY010000889.1 GCA_026647385.1 Phycisphaerae bacterium
TGCCGTCGGTGCGAAGGTTGGTCCGCACCGCGGTGTGCGTGAGGCGTTCCAGGGCGGCGCGGAGCCGCGTGTAGTCGGCGCCGCCGGTCGTCCGGCGTACACCGCATAGATGTGGCTCACGTCGGCGATCTCCATCAGCACGGTCCCGCCGGTCAGCGACGTCTTGCCGCTCTGGACCAGTTCGCCGATCTGGACGTGCCGCACGAGCACCATCCCCTCGATGGGCGAATAGACCTCGGTTTCCTTCAGCCGCTGCAGCGCGTCATCCAGGGTTTTCCGCAACGTCTTGACGGTTTTCTCCGCCGCCTCCACCTCCTGCTTGGCCATCTCCAGGCCCAGTTCCGCCTGCCTCACCTCCGCCCGAGCCGCCAGAACCAGGGCCTCGCCTTCGTCCAACCTCGCCTTGGCTTCGTCGTATTCGCGCGGGGAGGCGGTATCCAATCCGGTCTGGGCCCGGATCGCCCTGAGCTTCTGCTGATTCTCGAACTCATACCGCAGAGGGATCAACCGCGCCTGCGCCTGGGCCAGCTTCGCCTTGGCCGCCGGGATGCCCACCTGCTCGCGCTCGTCGCGGGTCAGGTTCGCATTGGTCAGGGCAATCCGGGCCCGATCGTAGTCCGCCTCCACCCGGTCCACGTTGTTCTGTTCGTCGATCGGATCCAGCTTGACGATCAGGTCCCCCTTGCGCACCATGGCCCCGTCCTTGAACGGCGTCTCGATCACCTCGCCGCTCGCCTTGCTCTTGAGTTGCACCACGGACGCCGGCTCGATCTTGCCGCTGGCGGTGATCGGGCGAACCAGGTCCCCCCGTTTCGTGGTCACCCATTTTCCTTCCAGGAAGCCCAGCGACACGGCCCCGTGCTTGCGCACCATCACGTAACCACCCGCCAGGAGCACGATCAGCACGATTCCAGCAATCAGCTTCTTCATAGTCGTTCCGCATCCAACCAGATTGAAACGCTCCGCATCAGGCGCCTCACCAAACGGCGCGGGCGGGAATTCTCACGGGCTTTTCGATGACGGGAAACCCTTCTCCATTCCCCACGCTCAACTCCCGACTCCCCCTTATCTACGCCCCCGCCAGCCGGGGAGTTTCCAACTTCAGTCCGAACGCCCGCGCCACCCCCGGATGCGTCACCCGCCCTTCTTGAATGTTAATCCCCAGGGCCAGACCCGGATCGGCGGCCGCCGCCCGGCGATAACCGAGATTCGCCAGCCGCAAAACGTACGGCAACGTGGCGTTGGTCAGGGCAAACGTGCTCGTCCGCCCCACCGCGCCCGGCATGTTCGTCACACCGTAGTGCAGAACCCCGTCCACCACGTAGATCGGGTCGGAGTGCGTCGTCGGGCGCGTCGTCTCACAACACCCCCCCTGGTCGACCCCCACGTCCACGATCACCGCACCCGGCTTCATCTCCGCCAGGTACGATCGCGGCACCAGCACCGGGCATCGCGCGCCCGGGATCAACACCGCCCCGATCACCAGATCCGCCTCGGCCGTATACTTGCGGATGCTGTGCGCATCACTGTGAACCGTATGCACGTTGGCCGGCATGACGTCCGACAGATACCGCATCCGGTCGCCGTCGACGTCCATAATAACCACCCGCGCCCCGAGCCCGGCGGCGATCTTTGCAGCGTTCGTCCCCACCACGCCCCCACCGAGCACCAGTACGGAAGCCGGCTCCACCCCGGGCACGCCGCCGAGCAGGATGCCCCGCCCCTGCATCGGCCTTTCGAGGTACTTGGCCCCCTCCTGGGCGCTCATTCTGCCGGCCACCTCGCTCATCGGCGTCAGCAAAGGCAGCTTTCCACCCCGATCCGTAACCGTCTCGTAAGCGATGGCCACCGCCCCCGACTCGACCATCGCCTCGGTCAGAGCTTGATCCGCGGCAAAATGAAAGTAGGTGAAGATCACCCTCCCTGGCCGAATCCGGGCAATCTCCTCAGCCTGGGGCTCCTTGACCTTTACAATCATTTCCGCCGAAGCCCAAATCTCAGCCGGCGATTAAAAAAGAGCAAAGAGTGGTTATATAAATTGTGTTTATCTTTATTTCATGAGCGTGGCCTCCAAATTAGTAAAAGGAAAGATTTTCACCTT
>JAPKGY010000089.1 GCA_026647385.1 Phycisphaerae bacterium
CCTCGCGCCCATCTCCGTAACCGTGGCGCTGCCCTGGGACCACATCGACCTGGGGGCCTCCAAAGCGGATCTCAAAGAAGAGAAGCTGCGTTGATCATGACGGATGCTCTCCTTGCTCAGTGGCCGTGGCCATGACCGAACGCCGCCGGCGCCAGCGACGATAATTTGACGGCATACGCACCCTTCGTCGCGACCCGTTCGCCCTCCCGGATGCCGCCGAGCACTTCCACATAGCCATCGTCGCGGATGCCGATCTCCAGGTCGCGACGCTGGAAGCTTTCGCCTTCGATCAACACGAACGCGATCGGCCGGCCGTTGTCCAGCACGACGGCTTCCTCGGGGATGGCCACCGCATCGACGATGGTTCGGGTCTCCAGGTGCACGTCCGCGAACATGCCCACGCGCAGAACGCCTTCGGGGTTGGGCAGCTCGTAAATCACCGGGATGCTGCGCGTGTCCGGGTCCACCACGCTGCCTAAATGAACCAGTCTGCCCCCGGCTTCGCCGGGCACATGGATCCGTTTGCCGGCCAGGGAGGCCAGGACAACGCTCGCGTTCGGCTGGGGGGGCAGGCCGGCCAAGTCCGCCTCCGGGACCCACGCTTCGATCCACACGCGATCCGTATTGACGATCCGAAAGACCACATCCGTCGCCGCCTCGACATGCTCGCCTTCGCTTCGGCCGACACTGACGATCCGGCCTGCGATCGGCACCCGCAGCGGCAGTTGGAGCGAACCGGTCGCGGGCACGCCGCCGGGACCGGCCTGCGTCTGTGCACGCAGCCGGTTCAGGTGTTCCCGGGAGATCTCACACGCTTTTCGCATGGCCTGGGCCGCGGAGGCCTCGGCCTCGGCGAGCTTGAAGGCCTGCTCGGCTTCGTCGTATTGCTCCTGGGAACCCGCGCCTTTGGCGAGAATCTCCTTGGCCCGCTGCATGGCCCGGCGGGCGTAGTCCAGCCGGGCGTTCGACTGAATCACCGAACGCTCGACATCGAGAGCCTTCGTCTCCAGATCCAACTCGCGCAAACTCAGTTCCATCTCCAGGGCCTGCACCTGAGCCCGATTCGCGCTGAGCTGGTACAACTCTGTCGCCGCCAGCGGCGGCTCGACCCGCGCCAGCACTTGTCCGGCCTCCACCCGATCGCCGATGCAAGGCAGCTTGCCGTCGGCGGGCGGCAGAAGCCGACCGGAAACCGGCGCACTCACGACCGCCGACGCACCCTGGGGAGCGATGACCTGGCCCGGAACGACCAGCCGGCGGGTCAGCGTGCGTTTCCCCGCCTGGCCCAGCCGCATGCCGATCTTCCACTGCTGCTCCATCAGGAACGAGACGAGATTCGGCTGTTCGGGCTCCGCAGCCCGGGCGCCCGCCTCTTCAGCCGCGCGAGCATCCGGGTACACCCGGATCTCTCCGACGTCGATCGTCTCCCGAGCCTGCGGGCTGTCGACGACAAGACGCAGATGGTACGCACCCGCCTCGTCGAAGGTCGGCGCAGGCACAAACAATCCCTCGCGTCTTGGTGCGTCGAGCTTCCGGGAGACGATTCTCCCATCCGCCCCGGTCGCCTCGAAGACCAGCGAACCCGTTCGCACCGGCTCACCCGTCGCCAGCACGCTCAGGTGCGCCAGGAACTCCGCCTCCTGGCCCTTGACCAGTTGCGGATACTCCATGAACAACTCCAGTGTGGGGGTGAAGAGGGTAATCACGACGGGTTCGGGCCCCTCTTCGTCCCCATGCACATGGCCGCCGTGGGCAGCCGGTCCGTGGCTGTGACCCTCCGCGGTAATGACGGGTTTTCGGTTGCAACCAGCCGTGACCGCGACGGTCAAGGCGGCCAAGAAAGCCGTGGTGAAGACAACGTATCTCATGGCAAGGCCCCGGAATCAGTTGGAACACCGGATAAACGCGAAACACGCGGCCCGCGCGAAACGAGCGCGCCGCAATGGAGATGAGGGGTCGGATGGCCAAAGCATCAGATCAGAAGGGAATGATTACTCAAAAGCAGACCGGCGATCGTATCGTGTGCGCGCAATGGCGCCCTCAGCCAATCTCGCGCCCTGCACTCCACGGCGATCGGCTCCGTGTTCCGAGAACTGACGCGGGCCAGGATGGCCGACGGCGGAGAAAGCCTGACCTGAAAACCGGACGCCTGAACGTGCGTGCAGGGTCGCGGCGGATCGGCGAGAGTGACGACGAACCGCGTGCCCTCGAAATCGACGGGCGCTTCATCCGGGTGGTCGTGATCGACACCCGCGGCGCCGCGCCCGCCCGGTTCCGTGTGAATCCTGTGCGCGTGCAGATCCTCGTCATGATGATGGTGAACCACAATGATGCCAGGCCCCAGGGAGCCAAGCAACAGGACGGGAAGCAGGCTCAATCCCGTGAGCAAGCAGGCGAATCGACCCAGGAGGACGCGCCGATTCCGCCTCATCGCCGTGGACCCATGCATCTGCCCGAAATGATCCATCAACGGCATTCTATGCGACCCCCGGCCGTCCCGCCACCGGTCCATCCCGACAGGCCACGGCGCGAAGTGAAAGGCTCCACCCACATGTACGAAAACACCGCCGCCCGCCCGGATAAGCCCGCTCCGCGACAGATGCATCGCCACTTGAATCATTGACAATTCCGAGCGGAAAAGTTGTAATGGAAGCCGATAGAGTCCAATGCCGCGACAGAGCCCGGTCGCCGTCGGGCGCGGGGGTATGCTGGGGGGCGCCGCCGCAGCGACGTCGATAGCCGAGTTGAGATGTGTTCACCGCCTTTCGAGGAAAGGGCGCGCATGTCCGCCGTTGCCGTAATCTGCCCCCAGTGCGGTCACCAGACGCGCGTCGGGACGCACGTTCTGGGCCAAATCTTCCAGTGCCTCAAGTGCGGCCATCGCTTCACCGTTGCGGCGGAGACGCCGGTCGCCACCGAGGCGGCCTTCGTCCGCATCGCCTGCGAGTGCGGCAAGCGGTTCCGCGTCGCGGCTGAGCACGTGGGGAAATCGGCCCCTTGCCCCGGTTGCGGACGTCCGCTCACCATCCACGCCACCCCGGCGCCGCCACCGCCGGTCGCGGCACCATCTCCAGCCGCGGAAGGATCTCCGACCCCAGCGCCGCCGGCGTCGACCGCGACGCCCGAGTTGCGGTTGCACCGTCCGATCGAGCCGCCGCCCGACGAACCCGCTCCCGCCGCGCCGAATCTGGTGTTTCGTCTGGCCATCGCCGCCGCCCTGGTCATCCCGGTCGTGGCTGCCTGCGCGTTCCTGTTCGTCAAGTTCTCTCCGAACTCATCGAAGTCGCCGGCCTCCGCCCCGGTTGCGCCGTCCGCGCCCGTCGCCATGATCGAATCGCCGGCACCTCCGAAACTCGAACCGACGAGCCGGCCTCAACCGTTCTTTGCTTCGACGACGCAGCCAGTCTCTCCGTTCCTGGCCCCTGCTCGGACGTCCCAGCCGGCGCTGGCAGCCCTGCCCGCGACAACGTCAGCCCCGGTGATCGCGGCCGAGGATGAGGCCGAGGAGGTCGAGGTCCCCACTTTGCCTCCCAATCCGCCGCCTGGCCTCGTCCGGCAGTTCAAGATCGACGACGCGATCCGCCACCCGCGAATCGCCTTCTCGCGGGATGGCCGGTACGTCGCCGCCACCGCCAGCCCCGTGACCGTCAGGCTTTGGAATCCGCGGACCGGCGACCTCGAATTCCGCTTGCGGGCGGCCGACGGAATGGGCCTCGCCGGTTTCGCGTTCCTGCCCGATGGCAAGAAGGTGATCACCGCCAGCACCAATGGCAGACTCATCCTCTGGGAGTACCCAAACCAGCGCCCGATCCTCGCTGCCATGGCTTCCGGCCAACCGATCCGCAGCTTCGCCGTCTCGCCCGACGGCGATCTCGCGGCTTTTACCGACCAGGCGGACACGCTGCACTACTGGGACATCATGGCCGCCAGGCCCGGAAGCTCATATAAGTGGGAAAAACCTCTTCAACACTGCCTCGCCTTCCGTCGCGACGGTGCCGCCGTCCTCGTGGGCGGTTACGGCCCGGATAAGGCGACCGTGGTGAATTCCTCGGGCGGTTCCCACCAGCACCAGGGCGGCCTCTCCCAGGTCATGAGCGTCGCCGCATCGCCGGCGGCCGACATCTGGGCGGTCGGCGGCATCGCGGCCGACCGCTCCGAACCGCCCAAACTCACCGGTGCCTTGGAGATCTGGAGCTGCGACCGCGCCGAGAAGAAACGTAAGTTCGAGGGGCTTCAGGACGCCGTAACCGCGGTGGCCTTCTCGCCCGACGGGCAACTGCTCGCGTCCGCCGGTGGACCGCTGCCGGGCGGAGCCCCCGAAACCTCGAATGACCGCCTTTATCCCATCCAGATCTGGAACGTGCGGGACACCCGTCGCGTGCATCAGTTCGACGGCCATAAAAATGGCATCGCCTCCCTGGCTTTCTCGCCCGATGGCCGATACGTCGCCTCCGGCGGCCAGGACAACTACGTCCGCGTCTGGGCAATGCCGGACTCGTTCGTCGCACCGTCGCCGACCATGACGGTCGCCGCCGCCGGGAGCAACCCGGCACCACAAAACAGCGCAAGTTTCAACGCCGACCTCACCGAGATCGGCAAGGATCTCAAGACGACTTTCCCCGCGCTCATCAAGGACGGGCAATTCGACCAGGCCGTCGAATTGCTTCATACGGTCGAGTCCGGCCTCCGCGCCCATGCCCGGCACAACGCCCTGGCGCTCTGGGATAAGAAGCTGGCCACGCTGATGCGTGCCGTTGACGAGGGCCTCGCGGAACTGACCCGGGCGAGCCAAGCCTCCGCGTCCAGCCAGCCGACCTCGGAGACAAACTCCGTCGTGGTCGATTCAACCGGACGTCCGCGCGTCGAACTCACCGACGAGGAGGCCCGGCAGGTGCTCGAGATCCGCAAGACCGTCTCGGACCTGATCGACGAGATCCGCGCCGGCCAACACACCACCGCAAACAAGCGTCTCCAGAGCGCACGCAGACAACTTGAAGACTACGTCAAGCTGCGAAACCTGGCTGAGTGGGGCAAGATCACCAGCAGCGTCTTCCAACTGATCGAACAGCGACAGACCGAACTCGACGGCCGCATGAAGCTTACCGTCGATCGGAACAAGAAGGCGACCGAGGAGGCCAGGAAGAAAGCTGAGACCGCCAAGCTCGCGGCCGACGCCCAGAAACAAACGACCACGACGTCCGAAGGACTCGCCCCCGGCACGGTTGCCCCCGATATCGAAGGCCTGGCCCTCGACGGTAAGCCTTTCAATTCGGGCGCTTTGCGGGGCAAGTGGGTCCTGGTCGATTTCTGGGCGACCTGGTGCGGCCCTTGCCGCGCCGAAATGCCGAACCTCAAGAAGATCTTCGACGCCCACGGCAAGAACAAACAATTCGCCATGGTCAGCATCTCCACCGACAAAACGCTCGACGACGTTCGCAAGTACGTGCAGACCAACCAGTACAACTGGCATCACGTCTTCCTGCCGGACGGCTCGAAGTCAAACACCTACAGGAACTACAACGTTCACGGCATCCCGCGAATCCTGCTGGTGAACCCCAAAGGCGTCGTGGTAGCCAACGGCCTGCGCGGCGAAGCGATCATGACCGCGGTGAGCAACGCACTGAACGGCAAGTAAGACCCGGGCGCCGAGGGCGAGGGGAAGCAAGTCTTGCAAAGGGGATCGTTGCCGCCCAGACTGAAAAAAGCGACGCAGGGCGCACCGTGGCGAGGACCGGCGCCGGTATGATAAATGGCTCTTCAGCGGACTCTGTTCTGAAAAACATCATGCCGCCGGCGCTGCAGCCTCCAGTGTAACCCTGTACCCCAGGCTTCGAGTCGTCTTACCAAGTGGCGTTGCACCCGTTGGGGTTGCTGACGGTCGAACCAGTCACTGCCCAGGTCCTGGTATTCCCGATCCTGGATCTTCCTTTCGTACGCGATGGTCGGTATTGAGCAGCCCACGGCTACCAGGGCCCTTTTCCTGCCGCGGCGCCCAGCCAAACGCCGGTACTGAGCGGACAAGCACGAATTCTTGGCGTGGCTGGCTGCCCAAACGCACCGAGTCGGCGTTGCCCGAAGCCATCGGTTGCCAGGGCTGGCCGTACCCTTCTTCCGTTTGCTGGCAGACTTATGATGACCCGGACACATCCCGGCCCACGAGGACAAGTGGGCCGCCGAGGGAAATGCCCTCATGTCCCCGCCGGTCTCGGCGATCACTGCTTGGGCCGACCGCACATCGATGCCGGGTACCTGATCGAGCCGTTTGATCTGCTCGGCGAACGGAGTCATCAGCTCATCAATCCGCTCTTCCAGCCGGGCGATTAACCGTTCAAGACCAGCCAGGTGATCGGTCAGCGACTCGACCGGCGATTCGGACAGCGATTCCGTGCTGGTCACCGTCGCCGGCCTGGCCATACCGTGCGACCTCGACCTCGACGGCGACGTCGACCTGAACGATTCTGCCGTCCTGCAAACCTGCCTGGGCGAGCCCAATCCGTCGCAGCATCCGACCTGCTGGGTGGCCGATCCGAACGACAGCGGCTCGATCTCCAGAAGCGACGTCGTGCTCTTCATCGATTGCCTGACGGGGCTGGGCATTCCGGGTGACCCAAACTGCCCACCGTGACCGTTCGACGGCCGCGGCATGCATCGAACAAGAAACCAGGTCCTGCGGACTTCTTTCGCTCTGGGTCGGCGGGGACCACGAGTACCGGTCCCCCCCGGTCGGCGGACGGGGTCCCGACGGATTGCAGGGTCGGGCGGGGGGACCTATAATCGGCCCCGCCGACGGTTGTTCACCTGGAGCTTTCTTGACGACACCAATCATGAAGACCTGTCCAACACGCTACAGCTTGCAGAAGAAACGTACCTGCTCATGGGGACTGGCAGTTGCCCTAACCTTCTGCGCCATAGGTAGTTCGGTGGAGGCCGCCCTGGGCGCCGAACCGCTTGCCCCGCCGCCCGGCCACCGGGCGGAGCAACTTCGGTTCGACCCCGCTCAGAACCGCTGGGTCGAGGCGCCCAAGCCGATCCCGGGAACCGAGGACGGTGACCTGGACATCGCCCGACAGTACCTCGCCCGGGAGGACTACAAGACGGCGCTGAGGGGGCTGAAAGCCTGGATGAAGACGTACGGATCGACGTCGCCGCGGTATCCGGAGGCGCTGTATGTGAAGGCCACCGCCGAGATGGGCGTCGAGGACTACCGGGCTGCCCAGGAAGACTACAAGAAGCTGCTGGACGAGTACCCGGGTTCGATCTACGCCGAGCAAGCCCTCTCGGGCCAGTTCCGCGTGGGCGAGCAGTATCTGGCGGGCAAGAAGCGCAAGGCGCTGGGCGGGCTGCTCAAGATCCGGGATCGCGACGCGGGCATCAAGATCATGGACACCATGACCGTGGATTACGCCGACACCCCGCTGGCGGAGACCGCGCAGCTCGCCAAGGCGAACTACTACTACGAGCGCGGCGAGTTCGATCTCGCCCAGGACGAATACGCCCGGTTCGCGCGGGACTTTCCGCGCAGCCGCTACCAAGCCAAGGCGTTGCTGTGGAGCGCGTACTCGGCGCTGGCCAGCTTCGGCGGGATCAAGTTCGACGACGCGCCGCTGATCGAGGCCCAGGAGCGGTTCGGGCAGTTCATGCGATCGTACCCGGCCCAGGCGGAGCAAATGGGCGTTCCGACGAACCTGGACCAGATCGCGAGCACGCGGGCGGACAAGACCCTGGACATCGGGCGATTCTACGAGCGTACGGGGCAGCCGAACGCGGCCCGGTTCTACTACCGTGCAACGGTGAATCGCTGGCCGACGTCGCCGGCGGCCCTGGAGGCGAAGGGAAAACTGGCCCGGCTCGGCGAAGAGTCGGCGGCGGAATGGGAATCCAGCCCGGCGACGACCGCGCCGGCGGGCCAATGAGACGTCGGAGTCCACGGCGGAAATCTTCGCGGAGACAGACATGAGGCGATCCGAGACAGCAGATCGGCCGTCCGAACCGTGCAGGACAAAACCGGCGATTACCGGACGATATGTCCTGGCCGGACTGGCCCTGGCGGTCACCACTGGTTGCGGGTACCGAAGCGACGGACTGTATCGCCAGGATATTCGGACCGTGTATGTCGAAATGTTCCAATCGAAGGAGTTTCGGCGCGGCATCGAGTTCCAGTTGACCGAGGCGGTGCGGAAGGAGATCGATCGAACGACGCCGTATAAGAACGCCCGGAAGGAAAAAGCCGATACTGTTTTGTCGGGCGAGATCCTCGAATGGCGTGAAGCGACGCTCGGCCACGACATGATCACCGCCCTGCCCCGTGAAACCGCCGGCACGCTGGTGATTCGCTACCGATGGCAGGACATGCGGACGGGGAAACTACTGGTGGATCAGCCGCGGATGGTCACGACCGTGGAGTACGTCCGACCGGTGGGAGAGAACCTGCGTCACGCAACGGACGACGCAGCCGCCCGCCTGGCGAGGAAGATCGTGGCCAGCATGGAAACACCCTGGTAGGCGCCCTACCATTGAAGGGGAATCACCCGGAGCGTCGCTGTCGGCCGGGGCATGCTCGGCGTCGCCGGGCAGCGGAGAAAGCGTGAATGTCTGACGACCAACAGGATCGCGACGACCGTCAAGGACAGGGCAAGCCTCCCGGCCCT
>JAPKGY010000890.1 GCA_026647385.1 Phycisphaerae bacterium
CCCTGAGTTTTCCATCCGGATACAAACCGCCGAACTGTTCTTTAAACTGTGGCGCTGATTGTAACCCGAGTGCTATTTCCTGTTCAACTGTCCAAGTACCCGCGCTGGCCCGGTCTTCCTCCGCTGAGCCATCGCGGATGGATGACCTGGCAACGGGGCCGCCTGAGCGCCCTGGTGGCCGACGAATATGGCCAGTTCTCGACCTTCTACGGAAAGCTGCCCGGCCAGACGCTCAAACTGAACCTTCGAACCCGGCGTGCCGGAGAAGTCAGGGTCGGCGTGCAGGTCGAAGACCAGCCGGACGAGGGCCGCCCTCACGCCGAGTGTGATCCGATCATCGGCGATCATCTGGGGTATACGGTCACCTGGAAAGGGAGTTCCGATCTCAAGGTCACGCCGGGCGCCAAGGTGCGCCTGGTTTTCAGGCTGCGCGCCGCTGAACTCTTCGGCGCAGAGTGGGTATGACATGGCGTTGTTGAACGGCGCCCGTGGAGGCAAAGACGCGATCGTCGCCGCCATGAGGTTGATTCTTGGACCCCACCGGCGGATCAGGGGCAGCGCGACGGGTGATGGGAACCTCATCGCCGCATCCGGGGTAGACTCGATCGTACAACCCCGTATAATGGCGGTGAAAGACCCGACGACGTAGCCGGGCAGGCCTGCATGGCCGACGCGAGCCGGTGCAAAGGCTCCCGACTCGTAATCTCCTTCCCCGAAGTCCACATTCACGCCACCAGGGACGCTCGCGCACCCTTCGCGGGCCGGGGGCGAACGAAAGAAAGCAGGTCATACCATGATCTGTATGCCTCGAGTTGTCTGTCTGGCCGGTTGGATACTGCCGACCGCTTTGGCATACGCCGGTCAGAATCTCCCTGCGAACAAGTCCGTGAGCGACATGACCGGCCCCTGGCAGCTGTTTGTTGACGATCATCTCATCTCCGTGATGGAGAAAACCAAACGCACATTCCATCCCTTCAGGAAACACGAGGGCAACCCCGTCGTCAGACCCGACAAGCCTTGGGAACACGAGTCCCTCAAGCTCGCCGCGGTTCTGCCCAACGAAGAACGCAACGGATATCGGATGTGGTATGGAGGCGGGCCCGCGCTCTACGCCGTCAGCCGGGACGGGATTACCTGGGAGAAGCCGAATGTGGGCTTATTCCCGTTCAAACGCGATGGTTCGTCCAACAACAATATCGTCGACTTCTCAGGAAACGTCTTCCACTGCCCGTGGAATCCGCCTGATTCGAAATACACCGCCATCTCCCCCGGCAGTTACACCGGATCGAGTTCGCCTGACGGCCTTCGCCGGTCGGAAACTTCCAAACAGCTTGTCAGTGGTGGCGACGTCGGGCGGTTCTTTTACGATCCGAACACCAGGCTTTATCGCGGCTTTGTCAAGGTGGGCCGCGACGTCAGGGGCCTGAGCCGACGATGCCTGGGCTATTCCGACGGCCCCAGCCATATGGAACCCTGGCCCCCGCTTCGACTGTGCCTGGCACCCGATGATTACGACGATCGCTGGGTCGAAGACGAGGGCTCGATCCAACGAACGCACTTTTACGGCATGACGCCTTTCGCCTACGAAACCATCTACATCGGGTTTCTGTGGATCTTCCGAGCCGAAGACGACAACGGCTATTTCTACGGCCCGCTCTACACGGAACTCATCACCAGTCGTGACGGCACGCACTGGAGGCGCCAGGATGCACCGCGTACGCCCCTTATCAATCTCGGAGAGCCGGGGGCGTGGGATGACGGCATGGTCATCGGCGGAGGCATCGTCGTCGATGGCGGCCAACTGAAGGCCTACTACACCGGTTACGACGATACCCATGACATCGTACCCATGCATAGCTGCATCGGCCTGGGAACCATGCGCAAGGACGGATTCGCCTCCATCGATGCCGGCGCGGAAGTCGGCAAGCTCAAGACCAGGAGGCTCACCGGCATCGGCGGGCTCCCGCTTCGCGTGAACTGCGATACCACCAAGGGTTGGCTGCGCGTACTGGTCCTGGATGAGAACGACGAGGTCGTGCCGGGTTACAACAAGAACGACGCGCATTTCATCCGCGGCGATCACATCGATACAAG
>JAPKGY010000891.1 GCA_026647385.1 Phycisphaerae bacterium
CGCAGGCCGTCGCCAAGCATTCAAAGGAGATGGGGTACAAGTTTATCGCGGCCAAGGACGAGCGATCGTCCTTGGCCAAGCAGATGGGCGCCACGATGACTTCCACCAGGTGCTGTTGCCGAATCAGAAGATCGATCGGCGTGTCACCGTCCGCATGAGCCCCACGTTCCTGCTGCCCCCGTGCCGGGGGCAGATGGCGTTCTCGTTCTGCGAGCGGCGCTGGGACGACAACGGCCGGCTGGTGGTTCCGCTCATCTCTCTCCGCCAAGGCAGCCTGCCGGACCTGCTGATCCACACTCTGGCCGACTTCCGCTGGGATTGCTCGAGGGAAGAGGCCGGCATGGACTGGATCACCGCCGACGCCCTGTGCGCGGGATACGCCGCCGTCCGCTGGGCGGTCCGCAAGCTGCCGGAAAAGACTCAGAAGATGATGGGCATCGACCCCAAGCTCAAGGACAAGCCGAACTGGCGCTCGCACTATCGACTGTTCGTCATGAGCGCGAAGGATGCCGGCCGCCTGCTTTTCAACAAGTGCGACGACCTCTACAAGATCGTCGTGAAGTACGTCGGCCTGCCTCCGGGCGTCGAGGTCCTCCGGAGGGACTGAGGGGGGAATGGCGACTGTCTGATGTCAAATGTCTGATGGCGAATGTCCGAACCGTCCAACCAGCGCGGGCATCCGCGAACCGAGCACATCTGCTGGTAGGGCGCCGCTCCTGACACACTCCTTTAGCCATGAGTTGGGGTTTCAAGAGTCATCAGACGTCAGTCATTCGCCATTCCCACAATCCCCGTGCTATCATGTAGGCGATGAGGCCCCTCGCTTCCACCGGTCTGATGGTCGGATTCGCGGCGGCGTTCTGCTCACTGGGGCAGACGTGCATTCCCGCCGGCCCGCCGGGCGGGGAGGACCTCGCCAACGCTCCCGTGTACATTACCGGCTCCGAGTTTCTCAATCCGCCGGCCGTCGGCCTCGACCGTTCTTATCAACCAACCCGGACCTTCGCGATCGGCGCCGAACAAGCCGCTGGATTCCGTCTGACCGTCGCCACCCGGGCGCCGGACCATCTGCGGGCCCGGCTGCGGGATAACACGAGCGGCATCGCGCAAGACCTGCAACGCGTCGAGCCCCCCACACCCGACGAAAGGGCAGCCATCGGCGGCGAGCCCCAGCCTTTCAATGACACGGTCCGCAGCCTGCTGGCCGCCGGCATCAGCCTTTTCTGGCACGACGATTCCGACGAGGAGCCTGGGGCGGTTTCGCACCGCTTCGTGTTCCTCATGCCCGAGTCAGCCCGCGGGCCTTTCTCGCAGATCGAGGTCTACACCGCGACGGCACCCGACGGATCAGCGGTTTTCATCGACCATATCGAGTTGGTTCGCGGCTTCTACTACATGGCGGTACTCGGCGACTCGGTCGCGTGGGGCAACGGGCTGCTCGACTCGGACAAGTACGCCGCCCGGGTGGCGAATGCCATCGAACAGGCGACGGAACGAAAGGTCGTCCGTCAGATGCTCGCCCTGTCGGGCGCCCGGATCGTCCCCGACGCCGCCGACGGTATCTGCGGCATCTCCTGTTACCGGGAGGCGCCGGCTGTCTCCACTTCGATCACCGCCCAGATCGACCTCGTGCAGCGGCCCGAACTGGTCAGCCTCGTCCTGATGAACGGGTGCATCAATGACATCCAGGTCTCGACGATCATCAATCCCGATACGACCGAGGATGAACTCGTCACCGCCAGCGCCCAGTTCTGCAAGGACGCGATGACTGCGTTGCTCGCCACGGCGCGGGCCCGCCTGCCACAGGCCACCATCGTGGTGACCGGGTATTACCCGATGATCAGCGAAGCCAGCGACATTCTCGGCCTGCTGACCTGGCTGAACTCTCAGGAAGTGAGCCCGAACGAGGACATCGCCGACTTCTCGCAAGCGGCCTCGATGAATTCTCGGATCTTCGCCGACGTGTCCCGCGCGGACCTGGCTGCCGCGGTCGTCGGCGATCAGGCCAAGCTGGAGGTCGATGCCCTGCCCGACCATCCGCTGCCCTGTGCCGTCACCAAAATCGCCAATTCCGCCACCACCACCGGCCG
>JAPKGY010000892.1 GCA_026647385.1 Phycisphaerae bacterium
TGACGCACACAAGGAATTGATGACATTCGCGGTGGGCGTGTTCGCCGCGGATCTCGCGGTCGGGACGAACTGGTCGACGCCATGCGAGCCATCGCCGCGGAAGTCAAAGCCGGACGGATGAATCCCGAGGACGTCGATGAGGCGGTCATCAGCAGCCGTCTCTATACAGCCGGCGTCCCCGACCCCGACCTGCTGATTCGCACCGCGGGCGAAATGCGGATCAGCAACTTCCTGCTCTGGCAGATCAGCTACGCCGAACTCTACGTAACCGACGTCCTCTGGCCCGAGTTCACCAAGGATGACCTGAACGAGGCGATCCGCACCTTCGCCGCCCGCGATCGACGGTTCGGCGGCGTGAAGACCGACATCTCCGCATCGACGCAGTGAGCTTGCCCCCTACTTGGCCAGACGATGCCGGGTGACGAGTTGATGAGCGAGCCGGGCCGGCTCGGGCAGGCGAAACCGCGTCACGCATTGCATGACGATTCGGATCGCGTCGGCCAGCGTCACCCGATGCCCGACGCTGACGAAGACCGGGTGGACGCCGTCCCGCGTACGCAACACCGCTCCGATTGTCTCGTCGCGGTGGACCAAGGGTGAGTATCGGCCGGCTTCGCTCGGCGGCTCCTCAAAGCGGCCGCAGAGCAGGCTCTTCGCACAGCCCACCGCCGGCCGATCGATTAACAAACCGGCGTGCGACGCCAGGCCCAGCCGGCGGGGATGGGCCAATCCCTGTGCGTCGAACAGAAACACGTCCGGCTCGATCCGAATCCTGCGGACGGCGGCCAGGACGGCGGGCGCCTCCCGGAAGCTTAACAGGCCGGGTACGTACGGGAATCGAACGGGGCGCCAGGCCAGTTGCTGCTCAATAACCGCGTGCGTGCGGAGATCGTATATCACCACACCGGCTACACATCGCTGCCCGTCGGGACTGAAAGCCGCATCCACGCCGGCGACCCACCGCACCTTTCGGCGCAGCGCCTCGATGCGGACCCGGCCCGCCAGCCTTTCCTGAAGACGGACCGCGGCCTTGGGGCTCATCGACCAGCGGTGGATCGCAGGAGGAAGCTTCATAACGGCCGCCGTTCGTCGCGACCCGGGTCGCCCCGTGTATCAGACTCCGTCAATCTCCGGCTCGTATTCTTCTGAAGGGCCGATGACGTTGAGTTCCCTCAGGGCGAGATAAGCCGCTTTCTGTTCTGCCTCCTTCTTGGAGGGGCCCCACGCACTGGCGTAACGGCGATTGCTGATGACCACGCCAACCTCGAAACACTTGCTGTGATCGGGGCCCTTCTCGTCGAGCAGATCGTAGATCGGCGTCGCACAGAGCACCTTTTGAGCATGTTGCTGGAGTTGCGATTTGTAGTTGCGCTGGTGCTCCGAGCCGGCGGCTTCGCGGATATGAGGCGCGAAGGCCTTGAGCACGAACTGGCTCACCTTCTCCATATCCCGGCTATCCAGGTAGATCGCCGCGACGAGCGACTCGAGCACGGCCGCGGCCAGTGAACTGGGCAGTGGCGCTCGGCCGGTCATCCCCTTGCCCAGGATCAGACACTTGTGCAACCCCAATTCGTGGGAGATCTGGGCGCAGGTCTTGCGCGACACGACCGCCGATTTGACCTTGGTCAGTTCGCCCTCGAGATAGTCGGGGAACTTCCCGTACAGATCGCAGCAGACGATCATTCCCAGAATGGCATCGCCGAGGAACTCGAGACGCTCGTTGCTCTGGACCCGGGAGTCGGTACTGGAGGCGTGCGTCAGCGCGGCAGTCAGCAGGCCGGGATCGGAAAAGGTATATCCGATCGCTTCCTGCACGCGTTGCAGGGCTTCTTCTTGGGTCACGGCACCAACCCAGCCATCAGCCAGGCCGATGGCGAAACTCGCACGAACGACGTGCGCCCTTCGCCATGGGCCAGGGGTCATCCGGGGGCTCCAGACGGGCAGCCGCCGGAGGCTCCATTACATTTGCGATATTATAATCGACCTTTACCCGCTGTCCTAGACCCGCACGTCTATCGCCTCCGCAACGATAGCGTGCACACAGCCCCGCCGGTTGGCATGACCGGCGGGGCTGTGCTTTGGAG
>JAPKGY010000893.1 GCA_026647385.1 Phycisphaerae bacterium
ATCGGCCTGATCGAAGCGCAACTTGAACGCGACGGGAACCCCGAACGAGACACTCTTTTCGGACTCTGGCGATTCCGGACAGGGATCGTTCTATCAGGAAGTGATGACGGAACCGCGATCATGCCTTGCCGGCCGCCGCCTGCGCGAGGCCCTTGCGCACCGAATCCCCGGTCACGCCCAGCGCCCGCAGCGCCTTGGCGCCGGTCGATTCCTTGAGCATGAGCAATCCCACCAGCAGATGAATCGAACAGATCTGCCAGTTGCCCGTGCCCCGTGCCGCCTCGACCGCCCGCGAGAGCACGTCCATGAAATTCGGCGTACCCGGCAGCCGACCCATCACCCACGTCTCGTGCAGACGCTCGCGATTCAACTCCTCCACCTGCTCGCGCACGCGCTGTTCGGTGACCCCATGGTCAGCCAGAACTTGCGCACCCAGACCGCTGCCTTCCCGGATGATCGCCAGAAGCAGGTGTTCCGTGCCCACGAAGCCGCGGTTGTCCTCGCGGGCAACATCCTTGGCCATCTTGAGAATAGTCTCCACCCGGCGGGTCAATTGGTTCATGGCTCCGCCCTCCAAGCTCCCTCACCCCACCATATCCGATAACCAACTCCCTTTGGCGCGTCGACATGAGGCCCTAAACCGACAGCCGGCCAGGGATCCAACAACTCGAATATACAATTCATCCCGCGAAGCGGCGGGACCAAAAACTACCGTGCGGCAGAATGGCTCGAAAAAGAGACGTCGACCGGGCCCCTTGCACCCCTGGCAAGGCCATCCGGGCGGTGAGCGCGGGGACCACGCCGCTATGACTTGCCATGGCGAGCCACGCACCGGGTTGATTGGTCAAAAACGCACCCTGCGTATGAGGTGGGCTTGCTTACAGCCGAATCCCGTTGCGGGTGGCTGTTTCGATCAAAACGTCCCGCATGATCCGATAACCCGCGTAATGCGGGTGCAGGCCGTCCCGCGCGACCGTTCGCGGCAAATCCCCGTTGGCGTCGGTCAACCGGGCTGCGTAATCCACATGGATGCACCCCTTCTCCCGGCACATCCGCCGGACCAACTCGTTGATTTTCGGCACGCAGGCCTTCTTGTAAGCGTCCTCCTTGCAGTCCGGGTTCGTCGGCAGGATCGCGCAGACCAGGGGGCGAATGCCCGCCGCCTGAGCAGCCGTCACCATCGTCGTCAGCGAGTCCACGACGGAGCTTATTACCTCTTCATCGGAGACGCCCCGGGCCTTCATCCGCGACACGTCGTTCGTTCCCGCCAGGATGACCACGTTTCGAGGCCGAAGCTGCACGACGTCCGCCTCGAACCGCTGGGCCATCACCGAAGCCAGATCCCCGCTGATCCCCCGATTCACAATCAACCCGTCGCTCGGAACAAAATACGCGCCCAGTTCCCACAGCTCGGTGATCGAATCGCCCATGAACACCGTGCCGACCGCCACGTTCTCGCGGACAATCTCCTCGTTCCAGAAGTCAAAGAAACCTCGCCGCCGGTCGGCCGGCGCGTTGTTTCCGACCATCCCCGGCTTGACCAGTTCCCGGTCGGGCGCCCCCGAGAGCACCGCCTTCTTCGGGCGAGCGTCGTACGCGCAACCCGCGAGAAGCGCCGCCAACGCTACGCTTGAGAGAATCCGCAATCCGCGATTGGCTTTGCCGCACATGAGAGTTCCTCCGGCCATAGATCCCAAACCGAAAGCGGCAACTTATCACCAACACCCCGCCGGGACAATCGACGCGCACCGTCGGCCGTCGCGAAACAGGCCCGTGCCGGTTCGCGCGGTTCCAGAACGAACCGCGTGCCGTGGGTGAGCGAACCGGTTGGCCCGCCACAAGCGAGTCGCCGTGGCGACCTGGACCGCCCCACTGCGAAGCCGATGACGAACGCTGCGCAGGCTCGATATCCAAGGGCACGAGCCGGACCCGGGCGCGTTCATGCACCCGTGGCCAACAACGATGCCACGACCACCGCCGCCGGCACCGCCGTGGTCATCAATGTTTTAGCGAATGACTCAGATGCCGACGGCTCGCTCAATCCCGCCAGCGTGACCGTGGCAACTGCTGCCGGTCACGGCACC
>JAPKGY010000894.1 GCA_026647385.1 Phycisphaerae bacterium
AACCCAGTTGTCGGTTGAGGGTGCGGACGCGCGGGCCGCGAGGGCCGGGGCGCAGTGGGTCTGTCGATGGATTGAAGCGGAGTCCGGCAAACGTGGAACTGAGGCAAAAATTCGTTCTGCTGGCGTTGATTTACGCGCTTTCGCTGACCGCCAACGTCGCCTTGTCCACTTACTGCATCGCCGTGTATATCGATTCCGCCTTCCAGGATTACAGCGACGCAGCCATCCAATCGGAGCGCATCTGGCAGATCCGAAGTCTGCTCGAGGAGCAGCGGGAATCCCTGGCTGCGGGAAACACGGTCGACGACGTCGCGCGGCTCTACAACGACAAGCAGGATCAGCTCCTGCCGGTTCTGGAAAACCTCCGGACGGGTCTTCTGATCGGGCCGGACCTTGGACTTCAGCCGGGCCTCGATCGGACCCTGAAGGAGAAGGACGAGGCCGTCCGCGCCTGGCTGGTTCGCCTCCGCCAGCAGCCGGGCAAGGGGCCCGTACCGGATGAGGTGAGCGATGCCTTCACCCGAGTGTTTCAGGTTCTGATGGAAGCCGCCGGGCGAATCGAGCAGCAGCGGCAGATGCAGGTCGGTGACGTCGCCCGGACGCAGAGCCGGGTCCTGGCCATCCTGGGGGCCAACACCGCCGTCGGCGCCTTCCTGATGGCTGCCGGGGTGTACTTCGTCCGGCGCTGGGTCTTGAGGCCCGTCGACGCCCTGCGGGTGGCTACGAAGGAGCTCTCCCAGGGAAGGTTTGACTACCGGATCCAGCCGCACTCCCGGGACGAACTCGGCCAACTCGCCCGCGAGGTCAACCAGATGGCCGGCACCATCGTCGAGATGCAGACGCAGATGGTGGAGCACGAGCGTCTGGCGGCTGCGGGCGAGATGGTGACCCGTTTGGCCCACAACATTCGCAACCCGCTGGCCGGGATTCGCGGCCTGGCCGAGACCACGATTACCCTTCATCCGGAGGATGAGGACCTCGTCGGCTCGCAGCAGCGGATCATCAATACCGTCGATCGATTCGAGAAATGGCTCCGCGATCTGCAGCAATCGGTGTCGCCGCTGAAGCTGAATCCGGTGAGCGTGGAGGTCCGCGAACTGCTGGACGGCATCGTGACCGCCCTGAGCCCGATGTTCGATCGCCGAGGCGTCCGGGTCGAGGTTCACGTGGACCCGGCTTTGGGACAGGTCCACCTGGACAGCCTGCACTTCGAGCAAGCCCTGGTCGCCCTGGTCACCAACGCGGTGCAGGCCTCCCAGGCGGGGCAGGTCGTCCGGATCCGGGCCGAACTGGTGCCGGAGTCGCCGAGCCGGTGGCGGTTGATGGTCGAGGATGAGGGGGTGGGTATTCCCCCCGAACTTCGCAAAAAGATCTTCTTGCCTTATTTTACGACAAAGCCCGAGGGTAACGGCATCGGGCTGGCGATGGCCAGCAAGGTCATTCGGCTGCACGGGGGGGACTTGACCGTCGAGTCCGAGGTTGGGCGGGGCAGCCGTTTCTACGCGACCCTGCCCGGGCGGGTGTCGGAGGTGTAGATGGCGGACATCCTGATCGTCGATGATGAGGAGAACCTCAGCTACTCGCTGCAGTTGTCCCTCAAGCGTGCTGGCCATCATTGCCGGGTAGTCGACACGATCCAGTCGGCGATCGCCTCCGTCGGACGCCAGACTCCCGATCTCGTGCTGCTGGACATGCAACTCCCGGACGGCAGCGGCATGGACCTGCTGAGCCGGTTTCGCGAGGACGGCCAGGACTTGCCGGCCCGCTTCTTCCGCACAGTCAGGGATGAGGTTAACCGGCAGTTGCTGCGGTCAAATCGCCCAGCGATCCTGATCCGTGAAACCGAAGACTTCTACGACGATTTTCGAATTTTCCTGCTCGATCTGAGAGATAAAGGCATGACGTTGAGCCTGCTATTGGACGAGTTCGATACTTTGGCAGCCAGCGACAAGTTTGGCATTGAGTTTCGCCAATTTTTGCGCGCCCAGATGCTGCATGAGTTCTCCTATGTAACCGCGACGCGAGCAGATTTTGAGTCGCTTTTTCCTGAGGACGTGAAGGCCGGCTTGACCTCCCCCTGGT
>JAPKGY010000895.1 GCA_026647385.1 Phycisphaerae bacterium
TCGGACGCGGCCCAGTACACGTCGCCCGCGCTCACGTTGTAGATGTTCTTCATGGTCCACAGCAGCGCGACCGCGTGCCCGCCGTGGTTTGGCGATAACGGCGTGACCCGGACGCGCGATCTGGCCATCGCCCTGCGCCATCAGGGCCTCCATGTGTTGGCCCTCGAGCTCCGGGGCCACGGCCAGACCAATCGGCGATACCCGAACGTCTTCTACACGTTCGGCTCGGTGGAGAGCCAGGACTTGATGCGGGTTTCCGAGTGGCTCGAGGATCGTTTTCCCGAGGTCCGCCGCACGGGCCTGATCGGCTTCTGCTGGGGCGGTAACCTGGGCATACTGGCCGCCTGGTTTGACGGCCGACAGCCCGGCGATCCCAACATCACGGATTCCATCGCCGCCCACCTCGCTCCGATTTCGCCCCGGCGGCACTACACCGCCGGTATTCTCGCGTTTTCCGTGCTGGTGCGATGGGAAGAGGCGGTCGATCAGACCGCCAGGCCTCACGACCCTTGGCGGGACCCCGTCTTCCACGCGTTCCAGCAGATCATCCGCGACCGCAGCAGGATGAAGCAGCACCCCACGATGACGCACGACCTGGGCAAGCTGATCGAATATGAGTACGGGCGATCGGAGTTCACCACGGCGTTTCCCGTGATGGACGCCTATCGGTTCATCCGGCTTGTGCCGTACCGGGATCGGCCTTGCCCGCCGAAGCTGGATCGCGTTCGCGTCCCGCTTCTGCTGGTTCACGCCGCCAACGACATGTTCGCCTCGCCCCAGGGGATAGCAGATCTTTTGGCCTCTAATAATAACCCAAACGTGGCCGGCCTGATTCTGCGCGGCGGAGGGCACGTCGGATTCTTCGCCTACAACCGGGCGTACACGTACAGTCTCATTCTCAACTTCTTTGACCCGCGGCGGGGCCCGGCCGCCTGCGCCACTTCGCGGTGAAGGGCCTGGCCGACTTCAATTCCGGCGTCAGGTCGATCCCGTCGATCGAGGGGGAGTCCCTCCGACGCTCCGATTCGCCCAGCAGGCCGAGGACGGTCGGGGCCACGTCGACGAATCGGCTGGTCGGGATCGAGGTGCCGGGCGGGAGATCCGGACCGGCGTAAAACTGGACGACGTGCATGTCGCGAAACACGCACGAACCGTGCCCGCCGCGCCAGTCCTTGCTGAACGCGACTTCGTCGGCCGCGAACAGGACGACGTCGCCGGCCCGGGGCGAGTCGAACATCTCCGCGACCTGGGGCACGAAGTCCGGATGGTCGGATCGGCAGGTGGCGGCCAGCCACTCGCGCGAGGAGTGCCAGCCCGCCGCGACAAACGCGGCCAACTCCGGGTCCTGCTCGTAGCCGATCGGGTCGCCGTCCAGGACGATCATCCGGTACCGTTTCTCGCTGGCGGAAACCTCCCGTTCGACGACGGCGATCCCCCGGGCGGAAAGAACCTTGACCAGTTCGGGCCCGTCGCGCATGACCGCGCAATCAACCTCCGGCAATCGCAACAGGGACGGCTCGGCATGGATGAAATCCTCGACCTCGTCGGGAAACGGCGTGCGGAGCCAGCCCTGCTCGCCGCGGAGGTGGATCGCCGCGTGCCGGTCGGACTCGACGGCCACGAAGGCGTCGTACGTGTCCAGCTCCGCCAGACGCTGCGTGTAGCTCTCGCCTTTCAGCACGGTGTCGCGGATGGTCAGCCCGCGACGTTCGCGGAGCCAGCGACGCAGGTCGAGCGACCGCTCGGGCGGCGTGGGCGACAGGCCGTGATCGCTGACCAGCAGGAAGTACGTGCGGTCGGTCAGACCCCAGTAATCGAGCATCTCGGCGATTCGGCCGACATTGGTGTCGATTACCTCGAGCGCACGAGTGTAATGGGGCGAGTTCGGGCCGTGAAGGTGCCCGATCTCGTCGATGCCGGAACAGTACACCATGATCACGCTCGGCCAGCGCTTGACCTCGCGGGCCGCGCTCGCCGCCAACGCGAATTGACCGGGGATTTCCGCGTCCGAGTCGGAGAGTTGGGAAAAGAGAGGATTGTGCGGGTCGGTGATGGTTATTTCAGCCGGGCCGTATTCCCGT